>NZ_JAFEXF010000189.1 GCF_016905445.1 Streptomyces sp. G44 | reverse complement strand
TTTTTTCAAGCCAAAAGAGGGCATGCGAGTTGTAGGGGGGTCTCGTGGCCTCGGAAATGTTTAAAGGGGACGCCCGCCCCCCCCCCCCCCCAAAGACCCCCGCATCCCAAAGGCCCCCGGGGCCAAGCCCGCGGCCCCGCTACCCGCAGCCCCCGTGGCGTACGCGAGCAGCGCCCCCGCGGCCCCCGCCGCGAATCCCCACGCCGCCCCGAGCAGCGCCGCCGCGCCCAGGCGGCCGTGCAGCTCGATCCCCGCGTCGAACGCGTCGACGCCGAACACGGACAGCGAGGCGGTGGCGGACACCCCGGTCAGCCACACCAGCAGCGGAAGCCCGGCCGCCGTCACGGCACCGAGCCGCGCCCCGCAGCGCCCGGCGAACCCCAGGGCGCCCGCCGTCGGCACCGAAGTCCCCCGCGCCAAGGGAGTCCGTACCGCCGCCAGCACCCCCGCGAACCACATCATCAGCGCGGCCGCCACCCCCAACAGCCAGACCCTGCCGTCGAGTTCGGCAAGGCGCCCCAGCGTGAGCGTCCGCTCCGAGCCGCCGGACAGCAGGTCGTCCAGCGGATCCGGCAAGAAGCGCGTGAGGGCGCCCGTCGCCCTGCCGTCCCACGGCACGAAGAGCCCCACCGGAATGCCGAGCCACACGCCGTTCGGCGCCCCGAGCAGCGCGGCGCCGGCGATCCGCCGGGGGTGGTCGTCGCCGGTCATCGCGTACGCCGCCGCGGCGCACCCCGCGGCGACCGCGACCAGCACCACCGTGACCAGCGCGGAAGCCGCGGGCCGTACCGTCCGGTGCAGTCCGCGCAGGCCCCGCGGCAGCGGCGTGCGGCGCGACGCGAGCAACGCGATGAGCAGGACGCCGGTCACCCACACCGTCCCGCCGAGCAGTGTCGGCGCGGTGTCGACGGTGAAGCCGACCGACGCCTTCGCCTGCACCAGGTCCCCGAGCCGGTCGGGCAGGAGCCCGCCGATGTCCCCCAGGTCGCCGAGGCCGTCGGGCAGCTTGTCGCCGATCCCGCCGGGCAGCCGGTCCAGGCCCTCCTCGATGCGGTCGCCGAGCCCGTTGTCGAGTCCTGTGCCGAGCCCGCTGCCGACGCCCTTGTCGACGCCGAGCTGCTCGCCGTCGATGGTGACGACGTCATGACCCGCCCAGCTGAGCCCCGCGAGCATCGCCAGGAACAGCATGATCACCGAGCCCGCACGCGCGAGGAGTTCGGCGGGACCGATCATCATCCCCGCCGCGCGCAGGGACCGCAGGAAGAAGTGAGCGAGGAGCAGCGCTCCGACCAGGCCTACGCCCAGTGGCGCGATATCGACCGTCGTGGCTGCCTCGGCCTCGTCCAGCCCGAATGCCGAGACGTCACCGGACGGGGTGACCGAGCCGCCCACGCCGAGCGCCACCGTCGCGGCCGCCATCGGCCCTAGCGAACCCAGCGAGTCCGCCCCGAGCAGGTGGAGCCCCAGCGCGGCCGTCCCCGCCATGCCGATCAGCGACCAGCTCACCGCGGCGACCGCGCAGAGCAGCACGTCGCCCCACCGCACGCTCGCCCGCCCGCCCCACCGCCTGCCCGGCCGCGAGCCCCGGCCTCCGCCTCCGTCCGCACCGGCCTGCATAGGACCCCCGACCCGCAGTGCGTCGCCCCTCACCCTCGTCCGATCACCGCGCTGTCCATGCTCCCTGCGAAGCACTCCCTGCGAAGCGTGCGTTACATGCGTCTCGTACGTTTCACGTATCTCGTGCGCGTAATGGCCGTGGTGGGCGCTTATTACTCTCCCGGGCGATTTCTGCTCCGTCAACGGGGCAACCGAACAGGCTCCTACCCAGTCTTCACAAGGCCCGACTTTCGGTCAGAGGCCTCCGCCTGAAATAGTTCCTCCCGATGTTCGACATCCCTAGACTCCCCATCGACGGGGGCTAGCTCGGGGGACAACTCAGTGGGGCTGGAGTGCCGGAACTCGTACTGGAATTGAATGGAAGGACCTGGACGCTTGACGCGTCCAGGCCATACACCCTCGGACGTGATCCGCAGGGAGATATCGCGCTCGACGACGCCAGGGTGTCCTGGCGTCACGCCACGATCAGCTGGAGCGGGCGCAGTTGGGTCATTGAGGACCACGGCAGTACCAATGGCACCTTCGTGCAGGGCCAGCGGATCCACCAGATGGAGATCGGCCCCGGTTCGGCCGTACACCTCGGCAACGCGACCGACGGCCCCCGGCTGAATTTGCCCGGAACCGCTGCCGGCGCCGCTGCCGCCGCCGACGCGCCCGCGGCGCAGCAGTACGCCCAGCAGGCCCCGCCGCAGCAGCACGCGCAGCAGGCGGCCCAGCAGGCCGCGCCGCAGCAAGCCGCACCCCAGCAGGAGGCTCCCGGCTGGGCCCAGCAGGCACCCCAGCACCAGGCCCCGCACCAGCCGCAGGCACCGCAGCAGCAGAGCTGGCAGCAGCCGCAGCACCAACAGCAGCAGCACCACCAACAGCAGCAGCACCAGTCGCCGCACGTGCCGCGGCAGCAGGGCGGCCCCGCCGAGCAGTACGTACAGAAGACTCCGGGTTCCGGCGGCGCCGCGGGGGCACCGCCGGTCTACGGCGACCGCAGCCCGACGACGTTCCACCAGCTGGCACTCGGCCGCAAGATGCGCATCGGCCGCGCCCTGGAGAACGAACTGGTCGTCTCGGACCTCCAGGTCTCGCGCCACCACGCCGAGTTCACGGCGACGCCCGACGGCCGCTTCGAGATCCACGACCTCGGGTCGCACAACGGCACGTACGTCAACGGCCAGCCGATCGCGAAGTCCTCGACCGTCACGATCGGCCCGAACGACATCGTCGGCGTCGGCCACTCGACGTTCCGCCTCGTCGGCGGGCAGCTCGAGGAGTTCGTCGACACCGGTGACGTCTCCTTCTCGGCCCGCCACCTCACGGTCACGGTCGACGGCGGCAAGCAGATCCTCAAGGACGTCTCCTTCGGCGTGCCCGAGAAGTCGCTGATCGCGGTCATCGGCCCCTCCGGTTCCGGCAAGTCCACCCTGCTCAAGGCGCTCACCGGCTACCGGCCCGCCAACCAGGGCGACGTCCTCTACGACAACCGCAACCTCTACAAGCAGTTCGCCGAGCTGCGCCAGCGCATCGGTCTGGTCCCGCAGGACGACATCCTGCACAAGGAGCTGACCGTCAAGAAGGCCCTGAAGTACGCGGCCAAGCTGCGCTTCCCGGCCGACACCACCGACGCCGAGCGCGACTCCCGCATAGACGAGGTGCTGCGCGAGCTGAAGCTGGACATCCACAAGGAGAAGAAGGTCACCTCCCTCTCCGGTGGCCAGCGCAAGCGCGTGTCGGTCGCCCTGGAGCTGCTGACCAAGCCCTCGCTGATCTTCCTGGACGAGCCGACCTCCGGCCTCGACCCGGGCATGGACCGCGACGTCATGCAGCTCCTGCGCGGCCTCGCCGACGACGGCCGCACGGTCCTCGTCGTCACGCACTCCGTCGCCGAGCTGGCGATCTGCGACAAGCTGCTCGTCATGGCGCCGGGCGGCTCGGTGGCGTACTTCGGCCCGCCGGAGGAAGCGCTGAACTTCTTCGGCTACAGCACCTGGGCCGACGTCTTCTCCGCCTTCGAGAACTACCGCGACTACGACTGGGCCGGCCGCTGGAAGGGCTCGCAGCACTACCAGATGTACGCCGCGGACATCGACGCCGTCGCCGCGCAGTCCGTACCGATGCCGCCCCCGCAGGCGGTGAGGCCGCCCAAGCCGCAGGGCTGGGGCTCGCAGCTGTGGACCCTGATCCGCCGCTACACCTCGGTGATCGCCTCCGACAAGGGCTTCCTGGGCCTGATGGTGATCCTGCCGGCGGTCCTCGGCATCGTCAGCGTCGTCATTCCCGCGGACTTCGGCCTCGCCCCGCCCAAGCCGCCGTCCAAGTTCAACGGCGACGCCGGAACGATCATGCTGATCCTCGCGGTCGGCATGTGCTTCTCGGGCGCCGCCAACTCCGTACGTGAGCTGATCAAGGAACGGGTCATCTACGAACGGGAGCGCGCCACCGGCCTCTCCCGCTCGGCGTACCTGATGTCGAAGGTCATCGTCCTCGGCGTCATCACGGCCTTCCAGGGCGTCATCATCTGCGCCATCGGCTTCGCCCCGCGCGAGCTGCCGGAAGAGGGCCTGATCATGCCCCCGGCCGTGGAGATCTGCCTGACGATCATCGCGCTCGGCTTCACCTCGATGATGTTCGGCCTGGTCATCTCCTCGCTGGTGAAGACCGCCGAGAAGACCATGCCGCTGCTGGTCATGTTCGCGATCGTCCAGGTCGTCTTCACCGGCGTCCTCTTCCAGGTCTACGGCTCGCCCGGCCTGGAGCAGTTCGCCTGGCTGATGCCGTCGCGCTGGGCCATCGCGGGCGCGGGCTCCACGCTCGACCTCGCGCACCTGATGCCGCCGTGGGACGCCAAGAACCCGACCGACCTTGACCCCCTGTGGGAGCACTCGGCCGGACAGTGGGGCATCAACATCACGGTGCTGCTCGCGCTCGGCGTCATCTGCGGCTTCGCGGTCGCGCGCCTGCTGCGCCGGCACGAGCCGGAGGTCATGCGCAAGTAAGCAGGCCCATACGTACGAGAAGGGCGGCACCCCGCGTGGGGTGCCGCCCTTCGGCGTCTGCGGACCGAGTCTTCGGCTGAAGAGGTCCAGTGATCAGGCGATCAAGGTCAGTAGGCGCCGTTCACGTTGTCCATCGAGCCGTACCGGTCGGCGGCGTAGTTGGCCGCGGCCGTGATGTTGGCGACCGGGTCGTAGATGTTCGTCGAGGTGCCCTCGACGTGGTACGCGTCGAACGTCGGCTTGATGACCTGGAGCAGGCCGATCGAGGGGGTGCCGTTGATCGCGTTGATGTCCCAGCCGTTGATGGCGTTCGGGTTGCCCGAGGACTCACGGAGGATGTTGCGGTGCAGACCCTCGTAGGAACCGGGGATGCCCTTGGCCTTCATGATGTCCAGGGACTGGCGGATCCAGCCGTCGAGGTTGTTGGCGTAGACGGGCTTGCGGGCGGCGGCGCGGCTCGCGGCCTCCTTGGCCTTGCGCTCGTCCTCGGCCTTCTTCTTCGCGGCGGCCTCGTCGGCGGCCTTCTTGTCGGCGGCGGCCTTCGCGGCTGCGTCCTTCGCCTGCTTGTCGGCGTTCGTCTGCTGCTTGGAGACACCGGCGTGCACCGCCTGCTGCGCCTGGGAGGACGTGGCGAAGGCGACGGGGGAGACGTCGGCGGCCTGCGCCTGCGACCCGGAACCGCCCGGCACGAGCGAGAAGGCGAGGGCGGCGGCGCCGAGCGTGGCGACACCGGCGATCGAGAACTTCTGGACCTTGGTCAGATCGTTGCGACTATGACCAGGAGCGGTGTACTGGGACATGCGAAAGGGACCTCTTCACGTAGCGGAGGTCGCCCTGGGCCGGTGGGGGACGGTTGCTTACCCGACACAAACGCCGCGGTGCGAGAACCGCGGCGCCGAGCGACGAGAGCAATTCTTAGCGGGCGCAAAATTCTGTGGCAAAGGAGTGACGTACGATCCCGGGTAGTGGATCAGGGGGTACGACGGCACCCGCGAGGACCCCGCATGCCGCGTACGCAAAGGGGACTCGCATCCACTAGGGACCCTCGTACGTGACACGCGTCCTATGCGCGGGCTCACATCAGCCACGTAACAGTCTCACCAATAGTTGCCGCAGCAATGCGCTCCGTGAGAACCCGGGAACCCTGGCCGCCTCACCGCCTGCCCACGCGTGGCGCACGCACACATGCCGCCCGCATGTCCCTCCCCGGACCTAGGGCCCGCGGCCTACGCGCTGGCCGACACAGGGCGGATACGCGCTGTCACACCCCGCCGGTACGGTGTGGCCATGAGTCGAGGACCCCGATCCGGGCTGAACGCGGTGAGCGCCGCGCTGCTCGCCATGAGCAGGCACCTGGAGGTGCGCGACGTCCTCAAGACGATCGTCGCCTCCGCCCGCGACCTGCTCGACGCCGAGTACGCCGCGCTCGGAGTCCCCGACGACCACGGCGGCTTCGCCCAGTTCGTCGTCGACGGCGTCAGCGAGGAGCAGTGGAAGGCCATCGGCCCGCTCCCCAGGCAGCACGGCATCCTCGCCGCGATGCTCCGGAAGGCCGAGCCCGAGCGCCTCGCCGACGTGCGCGAGGACCCCCGCTTTGAAGGCTGGCCCGCCGCCCACCCCGACATGTCCGACTTCCTCGGCCTTCCGATCCGCTACGGCGACGAGACCCTCGGCGCGCTCTTCCTCGCCAACAAGCGATGCCCCAAGCCCCAGGGCGGCTGCGGCTTCACCGCGGACGACGAGGAACTGCTCTCCCTCCTCGCCCAGCACGCCGCGATCGCCCTCACCAACGCCCGGCTGTACGAGCGCAGCCGCGAGCTGACCATCGCCGAGGAACGCTCACGCCTCGCCCACGAGCTGCACGACGCGGTCAGCCAGAAGCTCTTCTCGCTGCGCCTGACCGCACAGGCCGCCGCCGCCCTGGTGGACCGCGACCCCTCCCGGGCCAAGGGCGAGCTGCAACAGGTCGCCGCCCTCGCCGCCGAGGCCGCGGACGAACTGCGCGCCGCGGTCGTGGAGCTGCGCCCGGCGGCCCTGGACGAGGACGGCCTGGTCGCCACCTTGCGCACGCACGTCCAGGTGCTGCACCGCGCGCACTCCGCCGACGTCACCTTCGAGAGCAACGGCGTACGCGCGCTCCCGGCCTCCCAGGAGGAGGCCATGCTCCGCGTCGCCCAGGAAGCCCTGCACAACGCCCTGCGGCACTCCGGCGCCGGACGCGTCGAGGTGCTGCTCGACAAGCGGGGCGCCGGCGTCGTCCTGCGCGTCGCCGACGACGGCACGGGCTTTGACCCGAAGGCCATACGGCGCGCGGGGCGCCACCTGGGCCTGGTCTCCATGCGGGACCGGGCGAGCGGGGTCGGCGGACGGCTGACCGTGGATTCGGCGCCCGGCAAGGGCACGACGATCGAGATGGAGGTCCCCGGTGGCTGACGCGGTGCGCGAGGCGAAGGACGGGATCCGGGTACTGCTGGTCGACGACCACCAGGTGGTGCGCCGCGGCCTGCGGACGTTCCTGGAGATCCAGGACGACATCGAGGTCGTCGGCGAGGCCTCCGACGGCGCCGAGGGCGTCGCGCGGGCCGAGGAGCTGAAGCCGGACGTCGTCCTGATGGACGTCAAGATGCCCGGCATGGACGGCGTCGAGGCCCTGCGCAAGCTCCGCGAGCTGGCCAACCCCGCGCGCGTGCTCATCGTCACCAGCTTCACCGAGCAGCGCACGGTGATCCCGGCCCTCCGCGCGGGCGCCGCGGGATACGTGTACAAGGACGTCGACCCGGACGCCCTCGCCGGCGCCATCCGCTCGGTGCACGCCGGACACGTCCTGCTCCAGCCCGAGGTGGCGGACGCGCTGCTCTCCCAGGAGGAGGCGAACGGCAGCCAGGGCCGAGGCGGCTCACTGACGGAGCGCGAGCGCGAGGTCCTCTGCCTGATCGCCGACGGCCGCTCGAACCGCGAGATCGCCCGCGCCCTCGTCCTCTCCGAGAAGACCGTCAAGACGCACGTCTCGAACATCCTGATGAAGCTGGACCTGGCCGACCGCACCCAGGCCGCGCTGTGGGCCGTACGGCACGGCGTGACCGGCTGATCACGGCTCGGCCCGGACCGTCGCGTTCCGGGCTGAGATTCATACCGTCGTGTAGATGTCCCCCATTCGGCGCAACCCCCGGGGCGTCTGGGCGTTCTCCAGGGCGTGCCGCGGCACCCTGCCGCGGCTTCCGCTCTGGAGGACCCGAAGTGAAGAACCTGAAGAAGGCCGCCGCCGTCACGATGATGGCCGGCGGTCTGGTCGCGGCCGGTGCCGGCATGGCCTCCGCGCACGGTGGCGCCCACGCCGACGGCGTGGCCAAGAACTCCCCGGGCGTCGTCTCCGGCAACCTCATCCAGGCCCCGGTCCACGTCCCGGTGAACATCTGCGGGAACTCCGTCACGGTCATCGGCGCCCTGAACCCCACGTTCGGGAACGGCTGCGAGAACCTCTGACCGCGCCGGCGCGCCCACCGGCCCTGACACCGGGGCCGCCCGCGTGAGCGCGCCGATCACGCCGGCGCTGTTGCCCGTGGCGTCGCCCGGGACCCGGGCCGGGACCTCGGCGAGGTGCCGGAGCCGACGCTCGGGGCGTTCGTGGTGCGGACGCCGTGGCCATCGGCGTCCGCACTGGCGGACGCCACCCCGGCCGAGCCACCCGCGGCGAGTCCGGCGGTGACGCACCCCGCCTTCGGCGACGCCGCGGCCGGCCCCTGGCACACCGCCCCCGGGCCCTGCCCCCGGCACCGAAGGCCCCGCGGAATCCCTGGTCCGCGGGGCCTTCCCGCGCGCCCGGCCCGATGCCCCCTCAGCCCCGCTCCCGCTCCTCCACGTACGCGTTGTAGGCGGCCACCTGCGCCCGCCTCGCCGTCCGCTCCACAGGCCGCAGCGCCTCCACCCGGGCGGCCATCTCCGAGGCGCTCACGGCGCCGCCGTGGCCGTTCTCGTACGCCAGGGAGATCAGCAGGCCGACCCGCTGCGCCAGCTCCAACACCCGTACCGCGCGCGGCGGATAGCCGGGAGCCAGCACCTCGCGGCCCGCCTCAGCCCGCGCCCGGTACGCCTCCAGCGCGGCCTCCGCGACCGGCCCCGACCCGGCGACGTCGAGCCGCGTCAGGACCCGCGTCGCGTCCCGCAGTGCCTCCGCGAGCTCGCGCTCCGCCTCGCCGAGCGAGGGCACGTCGGCCGGCGGCGCCGCACGGACCGGCAGGCAGTGCCAGAGGACCTCCACGTGCACATCGCCCTCGGGCCCCGCCTCGCACACCTCCGGCACGAGCCCGTAGGGGGCGCCGAACCCGACGACGGCCTCCTCCGCTTCCAGGGCGCGCGCGTTGAACTCCGGCGGCCCGCTCAGCCCGAGCGGATGCCCCGGCGCGGGGAGCGCCACCCGAAGACCCGTCACCCCGAGCGTCCGCAGCCGCCCCATCGCGAGCGTCAGACCGACGGGCCCCGCCTCCCCGGGAAGCCCCTCGACCCGGTGCACCGCGTCGTCGCCGACCATCGCGAGCACCGCGTCATCCGGAGATACAAAACCGGCCAATAGGGCATTTCCCCATGCGGCCAACCGTCCTGAGCGTGGTTCCGAGAGCATGCACACAGCCTAAGGACCGGCCTCGCGACAGGAACGCCCGGCCGGTGGCGTAGGTTTTATCCGGGGGCCGCGTCCACCGGCGCGAGCGACGACCGAGACTGCAATGGGAGACAGCGCGCTCATGAGCGATGTACTGGAGCTTGAGGACGTATCTGTGGTCCGCGAGGGCCGGGCTCTGGTGGACCAGGTCTCCTGGTCGGTCAAGGAGGGGGAGCGCTGGGTCATCCTCGGCCCGAACGGCGCCGGCAAGACCACCCTCCTCAACATCGCGTCCAGCTACCTCTTCCCGAGCACCGGTTCCGCCACCATCCTCGGCGAGACCCTCGGCAGGCCCGGCACCGACGTCTTCGAGCTCCGGCCCCGCATCGGCGTCGCCGGCATGGCGATGGCGGACAAGCTGCCCAAGCGCCAGACCGTCCTCCAGACCGTGCTCACCGCCGCCTACGGCATGACCGCCGGCTGGCGCGAGAACTACGAGGACATCGACGAGCAGCGCGCCCGCGCCTTCCTCGACCGCCTCGGCATGAGCGACTACCTCGACCGCCGGTTCGGCACTCTTTCCGAGGGCGAGCGCAAGCGCACCCTGATCGCCCGCGCCCTGATGACCGACCCCGAGCTGCTGCTCCTCGACGAGCCCGCCGCGGGCCTCGACCTCGGCGGTCGCGAAGACCTCGTACGCCGCCTCGGCCGCCTCGCCCGCGACCCGATCGCCCCCTCGATGATCATGGTCACGCACCATGTCGAGGAGATCGCCCCCGGCTTCACACACGTCCTGATGATCCGTCAGGGCAAGGTCCTCGCCGCGGGTCCCCTGGAGCTGGAGCTCACCTCCCGCAACCTCTCCCTCTGCTTCGGGCTCCCGCTCGTCGTCGAGCAGCGGGGCGACCGCTGGACCGCCACGGGCCTGCCCCTCTCCTGAAGGCGCGCCCCGCCCGCCCTGATCGCGCCCTGTCCCGGAAGGGACACGCGGTCCTACGATGGGCCCCGTGGACATCGACGCATGGGTGTGGTGGCTCATCGGAGCCGCCGCGCTCGGAATCCCGCTCGTACTGACCGCGATGCCGGAGCTCGGCATGCTCGCCGTGGGGGCCGTCGCGGCCGCCGTGGCCGCCGCCCTCGGCGCGGGCACCGTCCTCCAGGTCGTCGTCTTCGCCCTGGTCTCGGTCGCGCTCATCGCCGTCGTACGCCCCATAGCGACCCGGCACCGAGCACAACGGCCCGAACTGGCCACCGGCATGGAGGCGTTGAAAGGCAGATCCGCCGTCGTCGTCGAACGCGTCGACGGCTCCGGCGGCCGCATCAAGCTGGCCGGGGAGATCTGGTCGGCGCGCTCGCTCGACGGCGACCTCGCGTACGAGGCGGGCCAGGCGGTGGATGTCGTGGAGATCGACGGCGCGACGGCCATCGTCATGTGAATGCCCCACGGGCCGTGCGGCGGTCTGACAGACTCGACCAGCAAGATCTTTGGGATCGCGGGTCCCTCGAACCCGCAGGCCTCCAGAGGCCTTTGAGATCCCACGGACAAACGCCGAGGCATGAAGGGTACGGGGAGTCACGATGCAACCCATCATCATCGTCCTGGTCATTCTGGTGGTGCTGGTCTTCATCGCCCTGATCAAGACCATCCAGGTCATCCCACAGGCCAGCGCCGCCATCGTCGAGCGCTTCGGCCGCTACACACGGACGCTGAACGCCGGACTGAACATCGTCGTCCCGTTCATCGACTCGATCCGCAACCGCATCGACCTCCGCGAACAGGTCGTCCCCTTCCCGCCGCAGCCGGTGATCACCCAGGACAACCTGGTGGTCAACATCGACACGGTCATCTACTACCAGGTCACCGACGCGAGGGCCGCGACCTACGAAGTCGCCAGCTACATCCAGGCCATCGAGCAGCTCACCGTCACCACGCTGCGCAACATCATCGGCGGCATGGACCTGGAGCGGACCCTGACCTCCCGCGAGGAGATCAACGCGGCCCTGCGCGGCGTCCTCGACGAGGCCACCGGCAAGTGGGGCATCCGCGTCAACCGCGTCGAGCTCAAGGCGATCGAGCCGCCGACCTCCATCCAGGACTCGATGGAGAAGCAGATGCGCGCCGACCGCGACAAGCGCGCCGCGATCCTCCAGGCCGAAGGTGTCCGCCAGTCGGAGATCCTGCGCGCCGAGGGCGAGAAGCAGTCCGCGATCCTGCGCGCCGAAGGTGAGGCCAAGGCCGCGGCCCTGCGCGCCGAGGGCGAGGCCCAGGCGATCCGTACGGTCTTCGAGTCCATCCACGCCGGCGACCCGGACCAGAAGCTCCTCTCCTACCAGTACCTCCAGATGCTCCCGAAGATCGCCGAGGGCGACGCGAACAAGCTCTGGATCGTGCCCAGCGAGATCGGCGACGCCCTCAAGGGCCTCGGCGGCGCCCTCGGCAACTTCGGCCCCATGGGCGGCGGTTCCGTCCCCGCACAGGGCAAGGAGCGCCGCGAACAGCCGCCGATCGACTGACGGCACACCGCGAAGGGGCCCATCTCCAGCGGGAGACGGGCCCCTTCGATGTACGCCACATCACGACACGGCGGAACGTCATGCCGCCGGCTGCGCCAGCCACTCCGGCAGCGAGGCCAGATCGTCCCGGCCGAGCGCCAGCAACATCGCGTCGGCGGGCGTCGGCTCGAACGGCTGCCGCAGCAGCGGCATCCCCGCCTCCTCGGGCGTCCGGTTCGCCTTGCGGTGATTGTCCAGCGCACACGAGGCCACCGTGTTCAGCCAGGAGTCGGCGCCGCCCTGCGACCGCGGCACCACGTGGTCCACCGTCGTCGCGCGCCTGCCGCAGTACGCGCACCGGTGCCGGTCCCGGACGAGGACGCCCCGCCTCGACCACGGGGCCTGTCTTCGGAACGGCACCCGGACATACCGGCAGAGCCTGATCACCCGCGGCACCGGAATCTCGACCGCCGCGGCGCGCACACGCAGTGCGGGGTGGGCCTGCTCCACCACCGCCTTGTCCTGGAGCACCAGGACGACGGCCCGGTTGAGCGTCACCGTCGAGAGCGGCTCGAAGCTCGCGTTCAGCACCAGCGTGTCCCGCATCAACCTGCCCACCTCCCGTATGCACCGGCCCACCGCCTGGCGGCGGGCTGGGATCAACTCTGGCCGGGCACGCCGAGATGGACAACGCAATAAAAAATGCCCGCCCCTGATCACTTCCATGACCAGAGACGGGCAAACAAGGGATGAACGCTCGGTGCACGACCGGGCCGGAATCTCAGCCCTCGTCGGGGGCGGCGTACTCACCGATGAGCTGCGCACGCGCGAGCGTGTGGAACCGCAGATTGAAGCCGACGACCGCGGGCGTGGCGTCCGAGTCCGGACCCAGCTTCTCCTGGTCCACCGCGTACACGGTGAACACATAGCGGTGCGCCGGGTCGCCGGGCGGCGGCGCGGCACCGCCGAACTCCTTCGCCCCGTAGTCGTTGCGCACCTGCACGGCGCCCTCGGGCAGCCCCTCGAACTTGCCGCTGCCCGCACCGGCCGGCAGCTCGGTGACCGACACCGGGATGTCGAAGACGGTCCAGTGCCAGAACCCGCTGCCCGTAGGGGCGTCAGGGTCGAAGCACGTCACGGCGAAGCTCTTGGTCCCGGGCGGGAAGCCCTCCCACCGCAGCTGCGGCGAGGTGTTCCCGCCGGACTGGACCTGAGCGTCCTTAAGGACCGCACCCGGCTCGACGTCCTCACTCACGACCGTGAACGACGGCACGGGCGGGTGGAAGTCATGGGGAAGCGGCGGCCTCTTCGGCTCGGTCACGTGAGCACCTCCTGGTCGATTGCTGTGCGTCCGAGCCTAGAACCAGTTGCGCTTGCTGCCGACCTGCGACAGCCACTCGTTCAGATACGCCGACCAGTCCGTGCCCTGGAAGTCGTTCAGACCCACCTTGAACGCCCGGAACGAGTCGCTGCTCTCGCTGAACAGACCCGGCTTCTTGTCCATCTCCAGGACGACGTCCATCTCCCGGTCGTCCGCGACGAAGCTGAGCTCGACCTGGTTCAGACCGCGGTACTGCTCCGGCGGGTAGAACTCGATCTCCTGGTAGAAGGGCAGCTTCTGGCGGGTGCCCCGGATGTGACCGCGCTCCATGTCGGCGCTCTTGAAGCGGAAGCCCAGCCGGATGAAGGCGTCCAGGATGGCCTGCTGCGCCGGCAGCGGGTGCACGTTGATCGGGTCCAGGTCACCGGAGTCCACGGCGCGCGCGATCTCCAGCTCGGTGGTCACGCCGATGTTCATGCCGCGCAGCTGCTGCCCGTCGATGCTCGTGACCGGCGTCTCCCAGGGGATGTCGAGACCGAACGGCACCGCGTGCACCTCGTTGGCCAGCAGCGTGAAGGCACCGCCGAGCCGCTGCTTGGCGAACTCGATGTCCTGCTTGGTCTCCTGGTCGCCGCCCTCGACCTCGACGCGGGCCTGGAGACCGACGGAGAGCCCCTCGATCTGCTGGTCCACGGAACCGCCCTGGATGCGCACCTCACCCTGGACCACGCCGCCCGGGACCACGTTGACCTCGGTCAGCACGGTCTCGACGGAGGCACCGCCGGCCCCCAGACTCGCGAGCAGCTTCTTGAACCCCATGACTCTCCTCCCCAGGCACCGGCCTGTGGCTCATCTCGATTGGATCCTTGATCGGTACAAACGCGGGGCGACCCCACCCGGTTCCACGCCCTCACCCCGGCAACCGGGCGGCCCGAAGGCCATCCGTGTATACGTGACGGGTGCAGTACGCTCGTTAGGCATGATCGACACGGCCCTTGACCGTACGCCCTTGACCCGAGACTTCTTCGACCGCCCTGTCCTGGAGGTCGCACCCGACCTGCTGGGACGCGTCCTCGTACGCGACTCGGACGACGGCCCCATCGAACTCCGTCTGACAGAGGTGGAGGCGTACGCGGGAGAAGCCGACCCCGGCTCACACGCCTTCCGCGGCCGGACCCCGCGCAACGCCGTGATGTTCGGCCCGCCCGGACATGTATATGTCTACTTCACCTACGGCATGTGGCACTGCATGAACCTCGTGTGCGGCCCGGAGGGGCTGGCGGGAGCAGTGCTGCTGCGGGCAGGCGAGATCACGGCGGGCGCCGAGCTCGCCCGCGAGCGCCGACTCTCGGCCCGCAACGACAAGGAACTGGCCAAAGGCCCGGCCCGTCTGGCCACGGCTCTTGACGTGGACCGCTCCCTGGACGGCGCGGACCTCTTCGGGGACGGGGACAGCCCCTTCCGCATCCTTACGGGCACGCCCGTCGCAGCCGACCAGGTCAGCGCGGGTCCGCGCACCGGAGTAGGGGGAGACGGTTCCGTCCACCCCTGGCGGTTCTGGACGGCCAACGACCCTACGGTCAGCCCGTATCGGGCCCATGTGCCCCGTCGCCGCCGAACTTGACTCGGCCGGGGGGCCTCCGTAATGTAGTCCGAGCCGTTGAGCCGGTCCCAGCAATCTGTTGGGAGCTGGAAGCGGCCAACCACTACCTACAACTTCCCCTCGGTGAGGGCTTATTTCGCATGTCCGCATGCCGAAATTCGAACTCACGGAACTCGGTCGGAACTCGATTATGAGTTGCGAGGGGAATCCGCTAACGTAGTGAACACGCCGAAAGGCAAAGGCCCTCCAACGGCCACCGGAAATGAAATCCGAACCGGGAACGGAACGGAAAACGGATCTGGTAGGGTTGGAAACGCAAGAACAAAAGAAACACCGAAGGGAAGCGCCCGGAGGAAAGCCCGCAAGGGTGAGTACAAAGGAAGCGTCCGTTCCTTGAGAACTCAACAGCGTGCCAAAAGTCAACGCCAGATATGTT
>NZ_JAFEXF010000188.1 GCF_016905445.1 Streptomyces sp. G44 | reverse complement strand
TCACCACCGGCTGCCGCCCCCCCGCTCCGCACGGCGGGTGGGCGGCAGCCGCCGCGTGCGCACCCGGCCGGGCGGCCCCGGGCCCGGCCAGGCGGCACCCTTGTCCGGCCCGGGGAACCGCCTTACCGTCCCACCAGCCGACAGGGAGGGCGCGCTCATGCCACGACCGCTCAGCGTTCAGCTCTACTCCGTGCGCGATCAGCTCACCGCCAACCGCGAGGGGACCCTGCGCCGCCTCGCGGACCTCGGATACGGCGCGGTGGAGCCGTACGACGTGCCCGCCGACCCCAAGGGGCTGCGGGCGAGCCTTGACGAGCTCGGCCTGGCCGTGTCCGGCGTGCACGCCGGCCCGCTGCTCGGCCCGGAGCCGGGCCCCGTCCTCGACGCGGTGGCCGCACTCGGCTCCGGCCTCGCGATCGTGCCCGCGGGCATCCCGCCCGAGGACTTCACCACGCACGAGGGACTCGCCCGCGCCGCCGACCGCCTCAACCGCCTCGTCGACGCGGCGGACCGGCACGGCCTGCGCGTCGGCTACCACAACCACTGGTGGGAGGTCGAGCCCCGCTTCGAGGACCGCGACGGCCGACACGCCGTCGAGGTCCTGGCCGACCTGCTGGACCCCGCCGTCTTCCTGGAGGTCGACACCTATTGGGCGGCGGTCGGCGGCGCCGACGTGCCGGCGCTCCTGCGCCACCTCGGTGACCGGGTGCGGGCGCTGCACCTCAAGGACGGGCCCGGCACCAAGGAGGACCCGAACGTGGCGGTCGGCGCGGGCATCATGCCCGTGCCCGAGATCCTCGCCGCGGCCGCGGACGCCTGGCGCGTCGTCGAGTTCGACTCCTGCGCGGGCGACGCCGAAGCCCTCTTCGACGCACTCGCCGCGAGCCGCGCCTGCCTGTCTTCCCTGGAGGCGGCGTGAGTGCGGGTGTCACGGGCGGCGCGGGGCCCGCCGGGGCCGCGGGGGCCGGCGCGGGGCCCGTCGGGGTCGCCGTGGTCGGCGCGGGCGTGTTCGACTCGGGTATGCGCGCCACCTCGACGTTCAGCTTCGACTCGGCGCAGCCACGCGTCCGCTTCGAGGTCACCGGGACCGAGGGCACCCTCGCGGTACCCGACCCGAACACCTTCGGCGGTCCGCTGAAACTGCTGCCGAGCGGCGAGGGCACGTGGCGGGAGCTGCCGGTGCGGGGGCGGACCGACGGACGCGGCCTCGGTGTGGTCGACATGGCGCGCGCCGTGCACGAGGGCGAGGGCGGGACGCACCGGGCGTCCGGCGCGCTGGCCCTGCACGTCCTGCACACGATGACGGCGATCGCGGACTCCGCCGAGAACGCCCGCGCCCGGAAGTGGTCACCGCGCCCGGAGTTCCTCGATCGCGTGCGTGAGCCACTGCGTCCAGAACGTCTCCAGGTCGATGCCCGCGCGGAGCACGACATGGCGCAGCCGGTCCTCGACCGCGTCCTTCCCCGGCGGGAAGTCGCGCCGTTCGATCTCCTCGTACTCCGCCAACTGCCGCCGGTGGAGGTCGAGATGGCGGTGCAGTTCCTCCTGGATGCCCTCGGTGCCGACGACCGCGGCGGCGCGCAGCCGCAGCAGCAGCGTGTCGCGCATGGGCTTCGGGTCCTGGCTGGCCGCGGTCCAGCGGGCCAGTTCGGCGCGGCCCGCGGGCAGGACCTCGTACTCCTTCTTCTGACCCCGCGTCGCCCCCTGCCGCGGCAGCGCGCGGATCGCCCCCTCGCGCTCCAGCCTGCCCAGCTCGCGGTAGATCTGCTGGTGCGTCGCCGACCAGAAGTAGCCGATCGACTTGTCGAACCTGCGGGTCAGCGCGAGCCCCGACGACGGCTTCTCGAGGAGGGCGGTGAGGATCGCGTGCGGGAGTGACATGGGGGCAATCCTAAGGACGGCGGTCCCGGGGACGGCGGCCCCGGGGGCGGGTCACAGCGCGGCGGCCAGCTCGGTGCCCTGCTTGATGGCGCGCTTGGCGTCCAGCTCGGCGGCGACGTCGGCGCCCCCGATGAGGTGCACGCTGCGCCCGGCGGCGAGCAGCTCCTCGTACAGGCCGCGGCGCGGTTCCTGGCCGGTGCACAGGACGACGGTGTCGACGGGGATGACGGAGGACGCGCCGTCGACGGTGATGTGCAGGCCCGCGTCGTCGATGAGGTCGTAGCTCGCGCCCGCGACCATCGTGACGCCGCGGTGGCGCAGTTCGGTGCGGTGGATCCAGCCGGTGGTCTTGCCGAGGCCCTGGCCGACCTTGGACGCCTTGCGCTGGAGGAGGTGGACGGTGCGCGGCGGGGCGGGCCGCTCCGGGCGGGTCAGGCCGCCGCGTTCGCGGTAGTCCATGTCGACGCCCCACTGGCGGAAGTACGTCGCCGGGTCCAGGCTCGCCTTCTCGCCGCCGTCGGTGAGGTACTCGGCGACGTCGAAGCCGATGCCGCCCGCGCCGATGATCGCGACCCGCTCCCCGACGGGCGCGCCGTCGCGCAGCACGTCGAGGTAGCCGACGACGCTGGGGTGGTCGATGCCGGGGATCTCGGGGGTGCGGGGGGTGACGCCGGTGGCGACGACGATGTCGTCGTAGGCCTCCTCGGCGAGGTCGTCGGCGTTGACGACGGTGTTCAAGCGGACGTCGACGCCGCGGAGTCGGAGCTGGGTGCGGAAGTAGCGCAGGGTCTCGTCGAACTCCTCCTTGCCCGGGACCTTGCGGGCGACGTTGAGCTGGCCGCCGATCTCGGGGGCGGCGTCGAAGAGCGTCACGTCGTGGCCGCGCTCGGCCGCCGAGACGGCGAAGGCGAGGCCCGCGGGGCCCGCGCCGACGACGGCGACGCGCTTCTTGGTGCGGGTCGGCGCGAGCACGAGCTCGGTCTCGTGGCAGGCGCGCGGGTTCACCAGGCAGGAGGTGATCTGGAGGTTGAACGTGTGGTCCAGGCAGGCCTGGTTGCAGCCGATGCAGGTGTTGATGGCCTCGGACCGCTCGGCGCGCGCCTTGGCGACGAAGTCGGGGTCGGCGAGGAGCGGGCGGGCCAGGGACACCATGTCGGCGGCGCCGTCGGCGAGCAACTGCTCGGCGATCTCGGGGGTGTTGATGCGGTTGGTGGTGACGAGCGGGACGGAGACCTCGCCCATGACCTTCTTGGTGACGAAGGTGTAGGCGCCGCGCGGCACGGAGGTGGCGATGGTGGGGATGCGGGCCTCGTGCCAGCCGATGCCGGTGTTGATGATCGTGGCGCCCGCTGCCTCGATCTCCTTGGCGAGGTGGATGACCTCGTCGAGGGTGGAGCCGCCGGGGATCAGGTCGAGCATGGAGAGGCGGTAGATGATGATGAAGTCGGTGCCGACGCGTTCGCGGACGCGGCGGACGATCTCGACGGGGAAGCGGATGCGGTTCTCGTAGGCGCCGCCCCAGCGGTCGGTGCGCCGGTTGGTGGGGGCCGCGATGAACTCGTTGATGAGGTAGCCCTCGGAGCCCATGACCTCGACACCGTCGTAGCCCGCGAGCTTGGCCAGCTCGGCGGCGCGCACGAAGTCCTCGATGGTCTGCTCGACCTCGTCGTCGGTGAGGGCGCGGGGCACGGAGGGGCTGATCGGCGCCTGGACGGCGCTCGGCGCGACGAGGTCGGGGTGGTAGGCGTACCGGCCGAAGTGCAGGATCTGCATCGCGATCCTGCCGCCCTCGGCGTGCACGGCGGCGGTGATGCCGGCGTGCTGCGCGGCTTCCGCCTCGGTGGTCATCTTGGCGCCGCCGGGGTAGGGGCGGCCCGCGTCGTTCGGGGCGATGCCGCCGGTGACGATGAGGCCGACGCCGCCGCGGGCGCGGGCCGCGTAGAAGGCCGCCATCCGCTCGAAGCCGTTCGGCGCCTCCTCCAGGCCCACGTGCATGGAGCCCATCAGGACCCGGTTGGGCAGGGTCGTGAACCCCAGGTCGAGCGGGCTCAGCAGGTTCGGGTAACGGCTCATGCGGGCGGTCCTCCGTACGCGGTGTCTACGGGGACAGTTGTAGACGACGCGCGAAGTGTTGTGCAACTAGTTGCATAAAGCGTGAGCGGGGTCTCATGGGGGTGCCGGGGGCGTGCCGTCCGAATCCCGCCAGCCGCCGCCTCGCGCACGCCGCAGACTGGAGATCGGTCAAGAACGCCGGAGGAGAGTCCCATGACCGTCTACACGACGATCGACAGCCCGCTGGGCGCACTGCTGCTGGTGGGCGAGGCGTCGGCCACCGCCAAGGGCGGCACCGCGCTCGCCTCCCTGTCCATGCCCGGCCAGAAGGGCGCCGCCCTCGTCCTGGACGGCTGGGTCCGCGACGACGAGGCGTTCACGGCGATCACCGCGCAGCTGCGCTCGTACTTCGCCGGGAGCCTGACCCGCTTCGACATCGAGTACGCCGCCGGGTCGGGCACCGCCTTCCAGCGCAGGGTCTGGGAGGCCCTGGACACGCTCCCCTACGGCACCACGACCACCTACGGACGCCTCGCCGAACAGCTCGGCCTCTCCCGGGCCGCCGTACGCGCCCTCGGCACGGCCATCGGCCGCAATCCGTTGCTCGTCGTGCGCCCCTGCCACCGGGTGATCGGCGCCGACGGCTCCCTGACCGGTTACGCGGGCGGCCTGGAACGCAAGCGGCTCCTCCTCGATCTGGAGGCTGCCTGACCACCGCGCGCGCGAACACGGCCTTCGACCACGGCACCTGGCCGCGGGCGGCGGCCGGCCTCGTCCGACAGCCCGGGCCGGCGGACCCCGCGCCGCCCCTCACCCACTCCCCTCCCCCAGACCGCTCACCCGCAACGTCACGTTCAGCCGCCCCGTCAGACCCAGTTCCGGCGGCGCCGTGCCGGGCAGGACGCGGGGCACCCCGTGGTGGGCGAGGCGTGAGGGGCCGCCGAAGACCAGCAGGTCGCCGCTGCACAGCTCGACGTCCGTGTACGGCTTCGTCCGCGTCCGCGTGTTGCCGAACCGGAACACACACGTGTCGCCGAGGCTCAGCGAGACGACCGGCGCGGACGACTTCTCGTCGCTGTCGCGGTGCATGCCCATGCGGGCGTCGGCGTCGTAGAAGTTGACGAGCGCGATGTCATACGTGTCTTCGACGTCGTGACCCGCCGCTTCGGCCGCCGCGGCGCCCAGCGCGGCGAGCCACGGCGGCATCGCCTTCACCGGAGCCCCGTCCCCGTCGACTACGGTGCGCGCGTACCCGTACGGATACCAGTGCCAGCCGAGACAGAACTGCCGCGCCGTCATGGTCCCGCCGCCCGGCGTGCCGACCCGCCGCAGCCCGGCCGGCGGCTTCGCCCACTCCCGGCACGCCTCGACCAGCCGCAGCTGCGCCCGCGGCGACAGCCAGTCCGGCAGGTGCGCGGCGCCGGGGGCGAGTTCCGTGCGGGCCCGGGGAAACAGCTCCGGGGAGAACAGCTCACCGTCCGGCGGCATCGGGCCACGTCCAGTCGGCGACCTCGGGCAGGTCGGTGCCGTGCTCGCGGATCCACGCGTGGTGGCGCGTGCGGGCGTCGGCCATCGCCTGGCGCACGGCCGTGGCGCGCACGCCCAGGCCCGGGACGCGGTCGATGACGTCCATGACGAGGCGGTAGCGGTCGAGGTCGTTGCGGACGACCATGTCGAAGGGCGTGGTCGTCGTGCCCGCCTCCTTGTAGCCGCGTACATGGAAGTTCTCGTGGCCGGTGCGGCGGTACGCGAGGCGGTGGATCAGCCACGGATAGCCGTGGTAGGCGAAGATCACCGGCCGGTCGGGGGTGAAGAGCGCGTCGAACTCGGAGTCGGGCATGCCGTGCGGATGTTCCCCCTGCGGCATGAGACGGGCGATGTCGACGACGTTGACGACGCGGACGGCCAGCTCGGGCAGGTGTTCGCGCAGCAGGCCCGTCGCCGCGAGGACCTCCTGCGTCGGCACGTCCCCCGCGCAGGCCAGGACCGCGTCGGGGTCGCGCGTGCCGTCGTCCGTGCCCGCCCACTCCCAGACACCGGCGCCGCGCGCGCAATGGGCGCGGGCCTCGTCGAGGGTGAGCCAGTCGAAGCAGGGCTGCTTCCCGGCGACGACCACATTGACGTAGTCGCGGCTGCCGAGGACGTGTTCGGTCACGGACAGGAGGGTGTTGGCGTCCGGCGGCAGGTAGACGCGTACGACATCGGGGCTCTTGTTGAGCACGTGGTCCACGAAGCCCGGGTCCTGGTGCGAGAAACCGTTGTGGTCCTGGCGCCACACGTGTGAGGTGAGGAGGTAGTTGAGGGACGGCACGGGCGAGCGCCACGGCAGGGTGCGCGAGGTCTTCAGCCACTTGATGTGCTGGTTGACCATCGAGTCGACGATGTGGACGAAGGCCTCGTAGCAGGAGAAGAGGCCGTGCCGGCCGGTGAGGGTGTAGCCCTCCAGCCAGCCCTGGCAGAGGTGTTCGGAGAGGACCTCCATGACACGGCCGTCGCGGGCCAGGTGTTCGTCGGTGCCGAGGGTCCGCTCCTGCCAGGCCTTGCCGGTGGCGCCGAGGAGCGCGCCGAGGCGGTTGGACTCGGTCTCGTCGGGGCCCACGACACGGAAGTCGCGCCGCCGCGCGGTGTCGGCCATGACCCGGGCGAGCAGGGCGCCCGTGACCCGGGTCGGCTCGTGCAGGGTGGTGCCGGGCTTGTCGACGGGGACGGCGAAGTCCTCCAGCGGCGGCAGGGGCAGCGGCCGGGTGAGCACGCCGCCGTTGGCGTGCCGGGTCGCGCCGAGCCGGCGCTCGCCCTCGGGCACACAGGCCAGGACGTCACCGGTGGGGGCGCCCTGCGCGTCGAAGAGCTCCTCGGGGCGGTAGGAGCGCAGCCACTGCTCCAGCTGCCGCAGGTGGTCGGGGTTGTCGCGTACTCCGGAGAGCGGTACCTGGTGGGAGCGCCACGTGTTCTCGACCGGTTCCCCGTCCACGGCCTTCGGCCCCGTCCAGCCCTTGGGTGTGCGCAGGACGACGACGGGCCAGCGCGCGCGGTTGTGCGCGCCGCCGCCGCGGGCGGCGCGCTGGACGGCGGCGATGCGGTCGAGAGCCTGGTCCAGGGTGTCGGCCATGGCCTGGTGGACCTGGAGCGGGTCGTCCCCGGTGACGTACAGGGGGTCATGGCCGTACCCCTTGAGGAGGGCGTCCAGTTCGGCGTCGGGGAGCCGGGCGAGCAGCGTCGGATTGGCGATCTTGTAGCCGTTGAGGTGGAGGATCGGCAGGACGGCGCCGTCGTGCACGGGGTCGAGGAACTTGTTGGAGTGCCAGGAGCCGGCCAGCGGCCCGGTCTCCGCCTCGCCGTCCCCGATCACGCAGGCCACGACCAGATCCGGATTGTCGAAGGCGGCTCCGTAGGCGTGGGCGAGGGAGTAGCCCAGTTCGCCGCCCTCGTGAATCGATCCTGGCGTCTCGGGCGCGACGTGGCTCGGCACCCCGCCCGGGAACGAGAACTGGCGGAAGAGCCGTGCCATGCCCTCCGCGTCCCGCGTCACGGCCGGGTACGTCTGGGTGTAGCTCCCCTCCAGCCAGGAGTTGGCGAGGACCGCCGGTCCGCCGTGGCCGGGGCCCCATACGCACAGGGCGTCCAGGTCGCGCTCCTTGACGGCGCGGTTGAGATGCGTGTGCACGAGGTTGAGGCCCGGTGAGGTGCCCCAGTGGCCGAGGAGGCGCGGTTTGATGTGCTCGGGCCGCAGCGGTTCGGTCAGCAGCGGGTTGCCCATCAGGTAGATCTGACCGACGGACAGGTAGTTGGCGGCACGCCAGTGGGCGTCGAGTGCCGCCAGGTCCTCCTTCGCCATGGCCATGAGGTCTCCTCGCGAGGGTCGGGGGCGTGTGACGGGACCACGGAGCAGTACGTGGCTGAGGCGCGGGTTCCACGGGAGCGCCGGGTCAGTCGTCTCGGTGCCGGTTCGGTCACCCCGGGGAGGGACGGACCGGCCTCCGCGTTCCCTCCCTCGACGCTGCCACCGCCCGGCCGCCGCCGCGAGTGCGGGGCAGCCCGTTCGGCCCTGGGCCGGACTCAGCGGTTTCCCTTGACCGCCCGCAGCACGACGAACTTCGGGTCGCTCGCGACGACCTCCGCGTTGCCGAAGAGTTTGCGGAGTTTCACGTGGTACCCGAGGTGGCGGTTGCCGATGACCCACAGTTCGCCGCCGGGCCGCAGCGCGGCGCGCGCGCCGCCGAACATCCGCCACGCGGTCGCGCCGGTGGTGGCCTGGTGGCTGTGGAAGGGCGGATTGTTCAGGACGAGGTCCACCGTGCCCGGCGCCACGGCGGCGAGGGCGTCCCCGGCCACGAAGTGCGCCGTGGCGCCCTCGGCGGCGTTGGCGCGGAAGGTGGCCTCGGCGGAGGCGACTGCCTGGAACGACTCGTCGATGAAGGTGACCGTGGCGTCCGGGTCCGCGACGGACGCGGCGGTGCCGAGCACGCCGTTGCCGCAGCCGAGGTCCACGACGTGCGCGCCGCCGCGGGCGCGCGGCAGGTGCTTGAGGAAGAAGCGGGTGCCGATGTCGAGCCGGTCGGCGCAGAAGATCCCGGCGTGGTTGACGACGGTCAGGCCCGCACCGGCCCCCGAGTCGGCGGGCAGCACGTAGGTACGGGGCCACGGGCCGGTGCCCGCGCCACGCGAAGGGCCGGGGGCGCTGAGGTCGGCGGCGCCGAGGTCGGGGGCGCTGAAGATGAGCCGTGCCTTCTGCCGCGCCAGGGAGGTCCTGGTCGGCCCGACGAGCCGCTCGAAGAGTTCCAGCGTGGAGGTGTGGATCTCGGTGACCATGCCGGCGCCGACGACGACGGTGCCCTCGTGCAGGGCGGGCGCCAGCCGGTGGAGCTGGTCCTCCAGGAGCGCGAGGCTCTTCGGTACGCGGACCAGGAGGACGTCGATGCGGGCGGGCGGGGTGTCCCTGGTCGTCAGGAGCCGCGCGGCGTCCGGCGCGTGGCCGGCCCGCGCGAGATTGGCGCGGGTGGCCTGCTGGGCGAGGAAGGAGTCGGTGATCTGCACCGGCACGCGCGCGTGCCCCGCGAGCACGGTGGTCAGCGCTCCCCACCGGTCACCGACGACGGCCACGGTGCCGCTCAGATCGACGGCCGCCCCGGTCTCTCCCCGGGCGCCCTCCTCGCCCGCGAGGTGCCGCAGCAGATAGGCGTCGGCCGCCGACCAGGCGCGCAGCTGGTCGCGGGGGTCCTCCGGGAAGCGGGTGAGGTCGTACGCGCCCCATGACGTGCTCAAACGGTTCATCGTGCCCTCAGGCTAACGGAGGGCCGGCCGGCGGCGGGGATCAGCCCGATGGCCTCACCGCTCGGCGGTCGGCGCGAACCAGGTGGGGCCGTCGGCCAGGGCCTGCTTGATGCGGGAGAGCGAGAACTCGTGCAGGTCGGGCAGCGCGTCCACGTCGAACCACGCCACCTCCAGCGACTCGTCGTCGTTCACGCGCGCCTCGCCTCCGACGGCACGGCAGCGCAGGGTGATGTCCATGTACTGGCAGGTGTCGCCGTTGGGGTAGGTGACCGGGTCGAGCGCCTGGACCAGGACCACGCGCTCGGGCACGCAGCGCACCGCCGTCTCCTCGTACACCTCGCGCACCGCGCACTCGGCGGGCTGCTCGCCCGGGTCGGGGATCCCGCCGATCACCGACCACCTGCCGTTGTCGGAACGCCGCCCGAGCAGCACTCTGCCCTCGTCGTCGAAGACGATGGCGGTGATCCCCGGCAGCCAGAGCAGTTGCTGACCGGCGTCGGCCCTGAGGGTGCGGATGAAGTCAGGAGTGGCCATGGTCCGACCCTAACGGCGTCCCGGCACCGTCCCCGACAGGACCGAGGGTCACTCCCCCGGGCCCCTGCCCGTACCCACGCTCCGCCGGGCCCGTGCCGACGCCACGGCCCAGCCGAGTCCGCCGAGCGCGATCAGCACCAGGGCGCCCTCGGGCAGCGGGCCGAGGCGGGTGGCCGGGGTGAGCGACGAGCGCAGCGGCACCTCCTCGACGAGCGAGTCGGCGGTGAACCACCGCGTCTTCGCCTGCACCGTGCCGTCCGGCATGATCACCGCGCTGACGCCGCTGGTCACCGGGACCGCGACGGCGCGGCTGTGCTCGACCGCGCGGACGCGGGACATCGCGAGCTGCTGGTACGTCATCTCGCTGCGGTCGAACGTGGCGTTGTTGCTGGGGACCGAGAGGATCTGGGCGCCGTGCGTGACGGTGTCGCGCACGGCCCAGTCGAAGGCCGCCTCGTAGCAGGTCGCGAGGCCCACCTCGGTGCCCGCCATGGTGAAGACACCGGGCCGGGAGCCCCGGCTGAAGTCCTGGCGGACCATGTCGACGTCGCTGCTGAAGACACTGATGAGGCCGCGCAGCGGGATGTACTCGCCGAAGGGCTGGATCTGCCGCTTGTCGTAGGTGTCGACGGGGCCCTTCTCCGGGTCCCACAGGATCTGCTCGTTGTAGAGCTTGCCGTCCTTGCCCTCGACGACACCGCCCACCGAGAGGGGCACCCCTATGGCCTTGACGGCGTCCTCGATCTCCTGGCGCGCGTCGGGGTTGGTGAAGGGGTCGATGTCGGAGGAGTTCTCCGGCCACAGCACGAGGTCGGGGCGCTCGGCCTTGCCGGCCCTCACCTCGGCGGCGAGCCGTTCGGTCTCGCGCACATGGTGGTCGAGGACGGCGCGCCGCTGGGCGTTGAAGCCGAGCCCCGCGCGCGGGACGTTGCCCTGGATCGCGGCGATGGTCGCGGTGCCGTCCTCCGCCTCGTCACTGACGAGCGGCCGCGCGGCGAAGGCGCCGAGCAGCGGGACGAGCACGCTGAGCCCCGCCACGGCCGCCGCCCCGCGCCGCACGATTCCGGTGGCGCGTACGTCACGGGCCCGGCGCACGGTCTCGTACAGCCCGAAGCCGCACAGGACCACCGCGAACCCGAGGACGGGGGTGCCGCCGAGCGCGGCGAGCGGAAGGAAGACGCCGTCCGCCTGGCCGAAGGCGATCTTGCCCCAGGGGAAGCCGCTGAAGGGCACGCGCGCGCGTGCCGCCTCTCCCGCGCTCCACAGGGCGGCCGCCCAGAGCGGGTAGCCGGGCAGGCGGGAGACCGCCGCGACGCCCGCGCCCACCAGGGCGACGAAGACGGCCTCGACGGCGGCGAGCGCCAGCCACGGGCCGGGGCCCACCTCGACGCCGGTCCACACCAGCAGGGGCAGCAGGAAGCCGAGGCCGAAGAGGTAGCCGAGGCCGAGGCCCGCCTTCCAGGTGCGGCCGTGCAGTGTCCCGGCGAGGACGGCGAAGGCGGGGAGCGCGAGCCACCACAGCGTGCGGGGCGGGAAGCTGACGTAGAGCAGCACTCCGGAGAGGGCCGCCGCGGCGGCGGGCACGAGCCGCCGCAGGACGCGCTCGGCGCGCGAGGCCCGCGCGGGCTGCGGAGCGAGCTGTTCCGGCTCGTCTACGGGAGTGGTGGTGGCGGTCACTCCGGGAGTGTACGGCGCGCCGTCGGGGCCGGCGCCCCCGGCCGCGGCAGTCGTCAGACCGGCTTCTCCCTGACGTTCAGCCGGGCCCGGATGGCGCGTACCGCGGATTCGGCGTCGTCCACGGTCACCGTGAACTTGTGGCCGTCTCCCAGGCTGAGCACCAGGCCCTCGCCGCGCCGGACCACGACGGCGGTGCCCTTCTCGGGCCGCCAGCGGTAGCCCCAGCCGCCCCACTGGCGCGGCGTGACGGTCGGGGCGAACTCCGCGCCGACGACGTGGGAGAGCGGGATGTGCCGGCGCGGCAGCCCCAGGTGGCCGCAGCGCACTTCCAGGCAGTCCTTGTCGACCTTCACGGCCACATGGACGAAGGCCAGGGTCCCGAAGAGCATCAGGAGTCCGGCGGCGATGCACCCCACGACGGACATGAGCAGCGGCGCGAAGCCCGAGGTCCATATCGAGCCGACCGCGAGTTCGATGCCGAGGGCCAGGCAGGCCGCGCCGGCGCAGGCCAGCAGCCACTGGACGCGGTTGGTCGCGCGGCCGGTCCAGACCTCGGGCGGGCTGTCCGGCACGGCACTCGCGCCGTGGCCGCCCTGCTCCTCCTGGACGGGGCCCCGGTGGACTGGATCCCCTGGGACTGGGTCCTCGTGGACTGGGTCCTTCATGCCATCGACATTACTCACGTTCCACCCCGAAGGCACCGCGTCGCGGACCGTGACGGCCTTCGTGGCTCCGGAACGCGGTGGACTCAGAGCGCGGGGCTGACCGCCGCGAGCAGGCGCCCCTCGGCGTACGTCAGGGCCTCCCGGGGCAGCGCCTCTTCGCGTCCGCTGAGCAGCACGGTGAGGCCGGGCGCCGCGCCGTCGCCGGCGTCGGTGCCGGGGCGCGCGCCGATCCTGCGCAGCGCCTGGGCGGCGACCGCGCCGGCCGAGCCGTGCAGCACGAGCGGCGGAAGCCGCGGCTGCTGGACGGCGGCGCGGATGCGCTCGGCGACCAACTCGTAATGGGTGCAGCCCAGGACGACGGCCCTTACATCGGGCGGGGTGAGGGCAGCGGCGGCGGCGATGGTCTCGTCGATGGCTTTCTCGTCCGCGTACTGCACGGCGTCGGCGAGGCCGGGGCAGGGCACCTCGGTGACGTCGACGTCGCCGGCGAACCGCTCGATGAGGCCCCGCTGGTAGGGGCTGCCCGTGGTGGCGGGGGTCGCCCAGATGGCGACGGGCCCGGCGCCCGCGGCGGCGGGCTTGATGGCCGGCACGGTCCCGACGACCGGGATGGCGGGCTCCAGGGCGGCCCTGATCGTGGGCAGCGCGTGCACGGAGGCGGTGTTGCAGGCCACGATCAGCGCGTCGGGGCGGTGCGCGGCGGCGGCCTCCGCGACGGCGAGAGCACGCGCGGTGAGGTCTTCCGCGGTCCGCGGTCCCCACGGCATGCCGTCCGGGTCCGAGGAGAGCACGAGATCGGCGTCGGGCCGCAGGCGACGTACCGCGGCCGCCGCGGCGAGCAGTCCGATACCGGAGTCCATGAGCGCGATCTTCACCCGGTCACCATAGTCGATGGGCCCCACAGGCACCGTCCCGTGGGGCAGACTTCGGCGGATGAGCGCCGTTGCGTGGACCGCCGCCGGATCGCTTGCCGCGTGGCTGTGGCTGCTGCTGGGGCAGGGCTTCTTCTGGCGCACGGACGTGCGTCTGCCCCCGCGCGGGACGCCGGCGCCCCGGACGCGCTGGCCGGAGGTCTGTGTCGTCGTGCCCGCCAGGGACGAGGCCGCGATGCTGCCCGAGAGCCTGCCGTCGCTGCTGGCTCAGGACTATCCGGGGCGGGCCGAGGTCTTCCTCGTCGACGACGGGAGCACGGACGGCACGGGCGAGCTGGCCCGCGCGCTGGCCGAGCGCCACGGCGGCCTGCCGCTGACCGTCGCCTCCCCCGGTGAGCCGCCCCCGGGATGGACCGGCAAGCTCTGGGCGGTGCGCCACGGGATCGGCCTCGCCCGCGCGCGGGAGCCCGCGTATCTGCTCCTCACCGACGCGGACATCGCCCACGCGCCCGAGAGCCTGCGGGAGCTGGTGGCCGCGGCGGAGACGGGAGGTTTCGACCTGGTCTCGCAGATGGCCCGGCTGCGGGTGCGCAGCGTGTGGGAGCGCCTGGTGGTCCCCGCGTTCGTCTACTTCTTCGCGCAGCTGTACCCCTTCCGCCGCATCGGCCGGAAGGGGGCACGGACGGCGGCCGCGGCGGGCGGCTGCGTCCTGCTGCGGGCCGACGCCGCAGAGCGGGCGCGGATTCCCGAGGCCATCCGGCACGCGGTCATCGACGACGTGGCGCTCGCGCGGGCGGTCCGGCGCTCCGGCGGCCACATCTGGCTGGGTCTCGCCGAGCGCGTCGAGAGCGTGCGCCCCTATCCCCGCCTCGCGGACCTGTGGCGGATGGTCTCGCGCAGCGCGTACGCCCAGCTGCGGCACCATCCGCTGCTGCTCCTCGGCACGGTCGCCGGGCTCGCGCTGGTGTACCTCGCTCCCCCGGTCGCCCTGGTCGCGGGTCTCACCACGGGTGACACGCCGGCGGCCGCCATGGGGGGCCTGGCCTGGCTGCTGATGACCGCGACGTACCTGCCGATGCTCCGCTACTACCGGCAGCCCCTGTGGCCGGCCCCCCTGCTCCCCGGCACCGCGTTCCTGTACCTCCTGATGACGGTGGACTCGGCGGTCCAGCACTACAGGGGGCGCGGCGCCGCGTGGAAGGGGCGTACGTACGCCCGTCCGGACAGCGCGGCGGAACCGGCACCGGAGCAGCGCTGACCGGTCGGGGTCACTTCCTGCCGGGCGTCCAGTTCATGCCCCAGCCGTAGGCCTGGTCGATGGTGCGCTGCGGGCTCACCCCGCGGTCCGGCACGAGGTAGCGGGCCTCACGCTGGACGACGAGGTCGCCGCCGTTGTTGGTGAGCAGGGCCAGCGCGCACACCGTGGAGGGGACGGTGCACTCGTCGAGCGAGAAGTCGACCGGGGCGCCGTGCTGCGGCTGGAGCGTGACGGTGGCGTTGAGGTCGGCGAAGCTGCGCGCGCCTTCGTAGATGGTCACGAAGATGACGATGCGGCGGAAGTCCTTGATGTGGTCGAGGTTGATGGTGAGGTTCTCGCCACTGGCCACGGCGCCGGTGCGGTCGTCGCCGTCGAGCAGCATGTACGGGGGCTGGTGCATCGCTCCGAAGGCGTTGCCGAGGGCCTGGACGACGCCCTTGCGGCCGTCGGCGAGTTCGTAGAGCGCGCACAGGTCCAGGTCGAGGTCGGCGTGCAGGGCGACGGCTCTGCCGAGTTTCGCGCCCCACCCCTTGAACTGCTTGCGCGTCTCCCAGTTGAGGTTCACGCGCATGGCGCCCGAGGTGCCGCCCTGTTTCGTCAGCGAGACGGACGGGGCGTCCTTCGTCAGGGTGACTTTGGTGAGGCGCACGGGCTCGCCGGGCGGCGGAGGCACGGGAGGCGCCGGGGTGACGGGGGCGGGGGGGGCGGGGGCGGCCGCCGGGGGGGGGGGGGGGGCCGGGGGGGGGGGGGGGGGGGGGGCGGATCGCCGGGGCTCGTCCACCGTGATGCCGTAGTCCGGGGCGGGCCCTTCGGGACCGCTGTCGTAGCCCTGGCCGACGGCCCGGAACTTCCACGCGCCCTGGCGCCGGGGG
>NZ_JAFEXF010000187.1 GCF_016905445.1 Streptomyces sp. G44 | reverse complement strand
GAGGCACCAGCCAGCCCCCTCAGGGGCGCGGGGAACTGCGCGAGCAACCACGAAGCACCCGCACCGCTTCCGAGGCACCGGCCAGCCAGCCCCGTCGGGGGCGCGGGGAACTGCGCGAGCACCCCCCCCCCCCCCCCCCCCGCCCACCCCCCCCCCCCCCCCCCCCCCCGGCCCCCCCCCCCCCCCCCCCTCCCCCCCCCCGCCCCCCCCCCCCCGGGGCCCCCCCCCCCCCCCCCGCCCCCCCCCCGCCCCCCCGCCGCCGAGTACCCAGAGCCCCCGCCCGCCCCTACCCCGCCATCTCGACGCCGGTTGACGGGCGGGCGGGTGGGAGACATCCGGCGCGGAGCGGCGGGGCAGGGGATACCGCCGGGTTCTTTCTCGCGGCGGCGGAAGGGATACCGCCGGGTTCCTTCTCGCGGCAGGGCAGGGGATACCCCCGGGTACATGCCGAAGCAAGGGGGCCGGCACCCCTCAGCCGCTGGACCTCGCCGCAGCCTTGAGCTGCTGCTTGTGCGCGCGCACCCTCCGCAAGGACTCCGGGCCCGTGATGTCCGCGACAGAGCGGTACGCCTCGGCCGGGCCGTAGTCACCCGCCGCCTCCCGCCACCCCTTGGGCCGTACGCCCAGCTGCTTCCCCAGCAGGGCCAGGAAGATCTGCGCCTTCTGCTTGCCGAAGCCGGGCAGGTCGTTGAGGCGCCCGAGGAGTTCCTCCCCGGTGGCGGCGTCCTGCCACAGGGCGGCGGCGTCACCGTCGTAATGGTCCACGAGGTACCGGCACAGCTGCTGGATCCGCTTGGCCATGGAACCGGGGTAGCGATGGACCGCCGGCTTGGCGGAGAGCAGCGCGGCGAAGTCCTCGGGGTCGTAGTCGGCGATCTCATGGGCGTCGAGGTCGTCCGCGTTCATGCGCGTGGCGATCGTGTGCGGGCCCGCGAACGCCCACTCCATCGGCACCTGCTGGTCCAGCAGCATCCCGACGAGCGCGGCCAGGGGACTGCGGCCGAGCAGTTCGTCGGCCTCCGGCTGCTGGGCGATGCGCAGGGTGACGTCCATGGGTCGATCGTCTCTCGCCGGCGGCCGCGCCGCCTCCCCGGGAAGCCCGCGCGGGAAAAGGCCGTGCGGCGGTGCCCCGGCCGCCGTTAACCTCGAAGGCATGTCTACGCCCCGCATCTCCTAGCCAGGACACCCGCTCTCACGCCACCCGTGTGTCCATTCGCTATTGCGGAGCGTTACCCCATGATCACCGTACGAGGCATCGACGTACGCGTCGGCGCCCGGACCCTGCTGTCCGGCGCCTCCTTCCACATCGCCCCCGGCGACCGCATCGGCCTGGTCGGCCGCAACGGCGCCGGCAAGACCACCCTCATGAAGATCCTCGCGGCGCAGGAGGCCCCCGCCGCCGGGACCGTCACCCGCACCGGCTCCGTCGGCCACCTCGCCCAGGACCCCCGCGCCGCCGACCCCGCCGTCACCGTCATCGACCGCGTCCTCTCCGCCCGCGGCCTCGACGAGGCGGTCGCGACCCTGCGTACCGCCGAGGCCGCCATGGCGGACGCCGCGACCCCGGCCGCGCAGGAGCGGGCCATGGCCGCCTACGCCCGCGCCGACGACCGTTTCCAGGCGCGCGGCGGTTACGCCGCCGAGGCGGAGGCCGCCCGGGTCACCGCCGGGCTCGGGCTGCCCGAGCGGGCCCTGCACCGGCCCGTCGGCGAACTCTCGGGCGGCCAGCGGCGTCGCGTGGAGCTCGCCAGAATCCTCTTCTCGCGCCACGACACGCTGCTCCTCGACGAGCCGACCAATCACCTCGACGCCGACTCGGTGGGCTGGCTGCGCGGCTACTTGTCGTCGTATCCCGGCGGTCTCGTGCTCATCAGCCACGACACCGGGCTCCTCGCCGACACCGTGAACCGTGTCTTCCACCTCGACCCGCGGCGCGCCGCCGTCGACGTGCACAACACCGGATGGCACACCTACCTCGCCCAGCGCGCGGCGGACGAGCGGCGCCGTAACCGGGAGCGTGCCAACGCCGAGCGGAAGGCCGCCTCGCTGCGCGCCCAGGCCGACAAGATGCGCTCCCACGTCGCCACCGCCACCGCCGCGAAGAACATGGACCGCCGTGCCGAACGCATGCTCGCCGGCACGGAGCCGGTGCGGCGCGGCGAGAAGGTCGCGCGCATCCGGCTGCCCGAACCCGCGCCGTGCGGCCGCATGCCGCTCGGCGCGATCAGCCTCACCAAGTCGTACGGGTCCCAGCGCGTCCTCACGGACGTCGACCTGGCCGTCGACCGCGGCAGCCGCCTGGTCGTCCTCGGCCTCAACGGCGCGGGCAAGACCACGCTGCTGCGCCTCCTCGCCGGGCGCGAACAGCCGGACTCCGGGCGGGTCGTGGCGGGGCCCGGACTGCGGCTCGGCTACTTCGCGCAGGAGCACGACACCCTGGAGGGCGCGAGGACCGTACGGGAGAACCTCGCGGCGGCGGCCCCGCACCTGACCGACGGCGAGGTGCGGCGCGTCCTCGGGTCCTTCCTCTTCGGCGGTGACGACGCCGACAAGCCGGCGGCGGTCCTGTCCGGTGGCGAGAAGACCCGCCTCGCGCTGGCCGGGCTCGTCCACTCCGGCGCGAACGTCCTGCTCCTTGACGAGCCCACCAACAACCTCGACCCCGCGTCCAGGGACGAGGTCCTCGCCGCCGTGGGCACGTATCCAGGGGCGATCGTGATGGTCACGCACGACGAGGGCGCCATCGACGCGCTGCGCCCGGACCGTGTGCTGCTGCTCCCGGACGGGTCGGAGGATCTGTGGAGCGCCGACTACCGGGAGCTGGTCGGACTGGCCTGAGGGGCTGCCGTCCCGTGGGCTTCCGCCGTCTCCGCCCTCTCGCGCGCCCGGTTGTGCTTCGATGCACCGATGAGACGAAACCGTGTCGCCGCGGCCTCCGACGGCCACCCTGTCCTCCGCGTACGGGAGCGTGCCGGTGAGCGGGACCTGGAGGAGTGCGTCGGCGTGCTTGCCCGGGTCCACCAGGCCGACGGCTATCCCGTCAACTGGCCCGCGGAGCCCGGCGCGTGGCTGTCCGGAGCCGCTGTGCTCGGCGCCTGGGTGGCCGAGCTCGACGGGCGCGTCGTCGGTCACGTGGGGCTGTCCCGGAGCGCGGCCGACGACGCCGCGCCCGCGCTGTGGAGCGAGCGGGCGGGCGTGGACACCGAGGCGACGGCCGTGGTCAGCCGCCTCTACGTGGCTCCGGACGCCCGGGGCCACGGCATCGGCGCACTGCTGATGCGACGGGCGGCGCGGGAGGCGCGGACGCGCGGCCTGCACCCCGTCCTGGACGTGGTGTCCTCCGACACCGCGGCCGCCGCGCTCTACGAACGCCTGGGCTGGGAGCTGCTGGCCGTCGTCGAGCGGGAGTGGGAGCCGGGGCAGCGGGTGGCCCTGCGCTGCTACGCGGCGCCGTCCGGGGGTGCGGACCCGACGACGTCCGGCCCGGGCACCGCCTCCGCCTCCGCCCCCGCTCCCGTCGCCGAAGCCGCCGCCGCCGCTCCTGTCGCCGAAGCCGCCGCCGCCCGCAGCGCCACCAGGAGCCCGCGCAGCGCCGGTTGAAGCGGTGACGCCCCGGCCCGTACCGCCGCCTGGATCGCCCTGACCGGCTCGGGGTTCCTGACCTCTCGTACGACCACGTCGGGGCGGTGCCCGGCGGCCAGGCCCAGCTCCGGCACCAGACTGACGCCGAGGCCCGCGGCGACGAAGCCTTGGGCCGTGGCGTAGTCCCCGCTCTCCACCACGAAGTCCGGGGTGAAGCCGGCCGCCGCGCAGGCGTCGAGCACCGGGTCCAGGCAGGGGCCCGGCGTCTCGCCCGCGACCCAGGGCTCCGCGGCGAGGTCACCCAGTTCGAGCACCGGCCGCGCGGCCAGCCGGTGGCCCAGCGGGAGGACCGCGCGGTAGCGGTCGTCCAGCAGCCGCACGAACCGGATGCCGTCCACCGTCACCCGGTCCCGCTCCCCGACCACCAGCGCCAGGTCGGCCCGCCGTGCCTTCACCTCCAGTACCGGATCGTCTAGCTCGAAGAGCCGCAACTCCACCTGCACGCCCGGCTGTTCGCGGCGCAGCGCGGCGACCGCCGGTGCCACGAGGGGTGCCCCGGCCGTCGTGAAGTACCGCATGGAGACGCGTCCCGTTCGTCCCGCCCGCAGTTCGGCGAGCGCGGTCTCCGCCTCGGCGGCATGGCGTCCGATGACCGTCGCGTACTCCGTGAGCAGGCGCCCCGCGTCCGTGGGCCGCACCCCGCGGCCGGTCCGGTAGAGGAGCGCGATGCCCGCTTCCCGCTCCAGCGCCGCCATCTGCTGGCTCACCGCCGAGGGGGTGTAGCCGAGGTTCCGGGCGGCCGCGGTGACCGAGCCGCTGGTGACCACCGCCCGCAGGATCTGCATCCGCCGCATGTCGAGCATGGCACCAGTGTGCAGCACAGCTTAATTCTGGCTCCAGATCTTTTCGCTTGTCTTACGGCAGCGCAGCCGTGACCGTAATGACCGGGACCGCAGCCCACGAAGGCAGGCCGCGCAGACCGCCCACGAAGAACGGCAGGAGGCGAACCATGCTCAGCGGCCCCCGCGCCACCCTCGTCCGCATGGCCGTGCTCGCCCTCCTCTGGGGCTCCGGCTTCCTCTGGATCAAGATCGCGCTCAGCGGTGGCCTCGCCCCGCTGCACCTGACGGTCATCCGGTGCGCGCTCGGCGCCGCCGTCCTGCTCGCGCTGGCCCGCGCGGCCGGGCAGCGGTTGCCGCGCGGGCGCCGGGTCTGGGGGCACCTCCTCGTGGCCGCCCTCTTCTGCAACGCCCTGCCGTTCTTCCTCTTCAGCCTCGGCGAACAGACCGTCGACTCGGGTGTGGCGGGCGTACTCAACGCCACCACACCCCTGTGGTCCCTCGCCATCGGCCTGATGCTGCGCACGGAACGCCGCCTCGGGCCGCTCCGCCTCACCGGTCTGCTGCTCGGCTTCGCGGGCACTCTGCTGATCTTCGCGCCCTGGCAGCGGACGGGGCTCGCGAGCTGGGGCGCGCTCGCGCTGCTCGCCGCGGCGGTCAGTTACGCGGTCGCCTTCGCCTACATGGCACGCCATCTCATCGCCCGCGAGGGCGTCCCGGGGGGTCCGCTCGCCCTGTCCGCCGCCCAGTTGCTCTGCGCGACCGGGCTGACCACGCTCGCACTGCCCGCGGCACCGGCCGGCCCGGGCGCCCCGACGCTCACCGCGATCGTCGCGGTGGCCGTCCTCGGCACGCTCGGCACGGGCATCACCTTCCACCTCAACTCCCGTCTCATCGCGGACGAGGGGCCCACCGCCGCCGCCACCGTCGGCTACCTTCTGCCGGTCGTCTCGGTCGCCCTCGGGGCCCTCGTGCTCGGCGAGGAGGTCGGGCCACGGGTCCTCGCGGGCATGGCCGTGGTGCTCGTGGGCGTGGGGCTGACCCGCCGCACAGGACGGGACGAGCGGCGGGACGAGATGCGGGACGAGCGGCGAGGCGAGCAGCGGGACGAGCGGCGAGGCGAGATGCGGGGCGCGAAGCAACAGGACGAGGAGGGAGACGTGCAGTGAGACGTGAAGTGAGACGTGAAGTCAGACGTGGAGTGAGACGAGAAGGACGAATGGAGCCTGGCGTGCAGAACCCCTCCGCATCCCCTTGGCGGACAGCCGACTTCCGCGTCCTGTTCAGCGCCACCGCGCTCAGCCAGCTCGGCACCAACATCGGGTACGTGGCGATCCCGATCGTCGCCGTCACGGCCCTGGACGCGCGCCCCGGCCAGGTCGGCGCCCTGGCGACCCTGAGCATGGTGGCCTTCCTGCTCATCGGCCTGCCCGCGGGTGCCTGGGTCGACCGGATGCGCCACCGCCGCGTGCTGATCGCGGCGGATCTCGTACGAGGGTCGCTGTACGCCACCGTGCCGCTGGCCTGGTGGCTGGAGTGCCTCACGCTCGGCCAGCTCTACGCCGTGGTGCTCCTGACCGGCTGCGCCACCGTCTTCTTCGACGTCGGCTCCCAGAGCGTGCTGCCCCAACTGGTCGGCCGCGACGGCCTGGTGCAGGCCAACGCGGCCATGGTGACCCTGATGGCCGCGGGCAATGTCGCGGGCCGGGGCGCGGGCGGCGGGCTCCTGGCGCTGCTCACCGCGCCGGTCGCCCTGGTGTGCACCGCCGTCAGCTATCTGGCCTCGGCGGCGCGGCTCACCGCCGTACGGGGCGGCGACGCGCCGCCGAAGCCCGGCCCGCGCGGTGCGCGCCCGCACCTCGGCGCGCAGATCGCCGAGGGGCTGCGGCACGTCCTCGGCAACAAGGAGCTGCGGGCCCTGGCCCTCACCGCCTCTCTCGGCAACCTCGGCTCGCAGATCGTGAACACCATGCTGCCGGTGCTCTTCGTCGGCGAACTCGGGCTGACCCCGGCGGCGTTGGGCCTGTTCTGGGCGACGGGCGGCGTCGGGCTGCTGCTGGGCGCGCGGTGTGCCCGGGCCGTGGCGGCACGCGTCGGCTACGGCCGCACGCTCGGCCTCGCGGGGCTGTGCCTGGCCCCGGCGGGGCTGCTCGTACCGCTCGTCGACCGCGGACCGTGGCTGTACGTGGCGGGCGCCGGATGGCTGCTGGCCCTGTTCAAGACGGGGATGGACAACGTCCTCGGAGTGAGCCTGCGGCAACGGATGACGTCCGACGCCCTCCTCGGCCGAATGAACGCCACGTTCCGCTTCTTGCTCAGCGGGGCTCTCGCGGTCGGCGCCGCGGTCTCCGGACTGGTCGGCGAGGTCGCGTCGGTGCGGGGCGCGCTGTGGACGGGCGGCGTGATCATGTCGGTGGCGTTCCTGCCCGTGTTCCTCTCGCCGGTACGCGGGCGGCGCGAACTGCCGGGACAGGGCGAGACGGTGGCGGGTGCGGTGGCGGGGGGCACGGAGCCTTCGGCGAAGCGCGACCAGCCGGTCCCGGAACCCTGACCCCGCCCCCCTCCGGTGACTCACGGCTCCGCCCCCGCTCCCGCCCCCGCCCCCGTCCCCGCGCCCTGCCCCCGCAGCCACGCCACGACGTCATCGGCGGCCACCGCGACCGCGATGTCCAGTGGCGTCATGCCGTCGTACCCGGCCCGGTCGAGCGCGGCACCCCGGTCGAGGAGCAGCCGCGCCGTGGCCAGCCGCCCGCCGTGGCAGGCACTCCAGAAGGCCCCGTCGAGCTCGTCCGGACCGGGCGGCGGGTCCGCCGTCACACGGGCCCGGACGCGGTCGACCAGCCCGAGCGCCGCCTCGTCCCGCAGGGTCGTCCGCGCCCCGTGCTCCAGCAGCCGCCGGGCCGCCCGCCACTGGCCGAACCCGCGCGCGTCGGCCAGCGGTGTGCCGCCCCCGATGACGGCACCGTCGGCCTCGATGTCCGCACCGGCCGCGAGGAGGGCGTCGATCGCCGCGACGTCGTCGTTGGAGGCCGCCCAGTGCAGAGGCGTCTCCGCGTGGGCGCCGACGAAACGGGCGCCGGGGTCGGCGCCGGCCGCGACGAGGACACCGATGACCTCGGGCCCCGCGGGAAGGTGCCCCGGCCAGTCCGTGGCGACGTGCAGCAGGGAGCGGGTCCCCGCGGCCTCGCCCTCCCGCCTGATCCACGAGGCGGCGAGGCCCGGATGCGCGCCGAGGAGCTCCCGGAGCGCGGGAACATCACCGGAACGGATGACCGCCGTCACCGCGACGGCCCGCGGATCGTCCGCGTCGAGAACTGCCATGCCGGGCCTCCTGATCGACTCCCACGAGTGTGACAGCGGCCACTGACAACGGCCCGGCCCTCGACGGCCGGCCTCAGCCCTGGAGCACGCCGCCGAAGTACGACGTACCCGACGGCCCGCCCAGTCCCGGGCCGCTGACCGACTTCGAGCCGGTCGCGGTGACCCCGGACGAGGTGCTCTTGAAGAGCCAGACGGCACCGGCGCCGTCGTTCTCCGCGTACGCCCCCGCGACGAGTTCCGCCCGGCCGTCGCCGTCGGCGTCCGTGAGCTCGACCGCGGCGCCGAAGCAGTCCGTGGCCTCCGCGGCGCCGGGGACGCCCGGGGTGTCCTGCGAGAACGCCTTCGCGCCCGTGCCGGTCAGACCGCCCGCCGAACCGCGCAGGACGACGACCGAGCCGGCCTTCTTCGCGGAGCCCAGCGTCTCGGTGGCCGCGCCGACCGCGATGTCGGCGTAGCCGTCACCGTTCGTGTCCCCCGCGGACAGGCTCCAGCCGAAGGCGTCGCCCTTCTCCGCGGCGCCGGGCACGCCCGCCGTGTCCTGCGTGACGCGCACGGGGGTACGGGTGCTCAGGCCGGTCGCGCTGCCGTACGTGACGGTGACCGCGCCGCCGGGGCCGCCGTTCGGCTCGTCCGCCGACTTCTCCATGAAGTTGCCGGTGACGATGTCGCCGAAGCCGTCCTTGTCGACGTCGGCGATCGTCGCGGCGTAACCGCCCGCCACCTTGCCGGCCGGCTTGAGCGTCGTACCGCCCCTGTAGAGGACGCTGCGCGTGCGGTAGCCGCCGCCGGTCTGCTCCTGGCCCATGACCAGCAGGTCGGTCGCCGCGTCGCCGTCGACGTCACCGGTGACGATCCTGTCGGTGTTGATGCCGGTCGCGTCGGAGGTGTCGATGCCGGTGAGCGCCGCGGCCTTGCCGGTCCGGGAGATCGGGCCCTTGAAGATGTTCAGCCCCGGGGAGGCGTTGTTGGCGGCCGCCAGGTCGGTCGTGCCGTCGCCGTCGAAGTCACCGGTGGCCACGGACCAGCCCAGTTCGTTGCGGTACTCGGGCAGCGGCGAGGAGATGTCGGTCCCCGCGCCGAGGCCGCTCGCGCCGCCCCAGACCACGGTGAGCGCGCCGAAGTCGTCGGTGCTCCCGACGCGCTCGCCGTGCACGCCGACGATCAGGTCGGTGTAGCCGTCGTGGTCGAGGTCGCCGGTGGTGACGCGGTCGCCGAAGTGGTCGCCGGTCTCCGGAGTGCCGGGGATGCCGGCGGTGGCCTGGTTGATGAGGGTCCGCTTGGTGGTGTCGAGACCGGCGGCGGTGCCGTAGACGACGGAGACCTGGCCGGCGCCGGACTTGCTCGAGACCTTGGCCAGGGGAGCGGAGATCGCGAGGTCGCCGTAGCCGTCCTTGTTGAAGTCGGCGCGTATCCGGTCCGTCCCCGCCCCGGGCACCGCCCCGGCCGGAGCCGACCCGGCGGCGAGCAGCGATCCGGTCAGAGCGGCCGAGGCGGCACAGGCCAGGGCCAAACGGAACTTCTGGGGCATGCGGTTCTCCTGCGACTGAGTGGGGCCGGGCCGGGCACATGGCGCGTCGGCGCTCAGGAGACCTTCGGGGGGTCACGAGGGTTGTACGGGCTCGCGCGACGGGTCGTACGGGCGTACGGGCGTACGCGTGCGGAGGATGTACGTCGAACAGTGGTGACCGTGATGACCGGCTGCTCACCGCGAGGGTTGGCAGGGGCCGCTCACCGCGAGGGCCAAGAGGGGCCGTCGGAGGGCATGTCGTTGATCTCCCGGGCGATCTCCGGAAGGGGGCGTCCGGTGACGAAGGCGGAGGCCCGCAGCCGCGCGAGGGCCTCCTCGGGAGAGATGTCCAGGTGGGCGGCGAGCTTGTCGCTGGCCTGATAAGTGGTGCCCCAGTGGGTGGCGATCTGGTCGTACGGCTTCCACAACGGCAGTTCGCCGTGGGCGAGCAGCCGCCAGAAGGAGGGCAGCATGACCCGGGAGACCGCCCGCGCGGCAGCCTCCGCCTGGCGGACCATCTCCCTGTCCGTCGCGTCGTCCTCCAAGGAGACCGGTTCGCGGCGCATGAGCTCCACCGTGCCGAAGACCTTGTCGTCGAAGGTCAGGGGAAGGATGTGGACGGCTCCGATCTCCTCCAGCTCGTCCGCCATGGCGGTTTCGAACAACGGCCACCGCGTCAGCGGACGCCTGAAATCCTCGATCAGGAGCGGCTTGCCGCTGACCGCGGCGGTCACACAGGGCCCCTCGTCCGCCAGGAACTGGAGTTCTTCCAGGCGGAGCGTCAGCGGATCCGTGGCGTGGAGCAGCTGCCGGTAGGGGGTCTCGGACAGAAAGGTCAGGCTGGCGCCGTCGGCGGGCAGGCCCTGGCACAGCGCCCGGCACAGCCGCCGGGGCAGCTCGTCGGGCCGTTCCCGGGTCGCCGACAGCACCAGGTCCACCACCGAGCATCCATGTGTCATAGCGGTTCAGCTCCCGCGCCCACCGGCGCTCATCTTTACGAAAGGGCCCCGCCTGAGTACCCCTGGTCCCCGGGGCGCACGCCTGCGGGGACGGCGCGGATCGCGGCGCCGGTTACCCGGCCGGGGGAATCAGCCCGCCAGATATGGGCCGAACGGGTGTAAACGCGTCCGAAGGGCCAGGAAGGCGCCACTAGCATCCGCGGGCATGACCTCTTCCACCGCCGTGACGCCAGAGAAGCAGGGCTCCCTTCTGGGCACCCTCATCATCATTCCGTGGGCCAACGAACCCGCTCCCGATTCGGACGGCCCGGTGACGCCTTTCCTGTTGGTGTGTTCGCGCGGTGACGGCCGCGAGGGCCCCGAGGCGGGCACGAAGGCGCTGCGGGCCGAGCTGGAGAAGGCCGGCCTCCCGATCGGCGAGAGCGTGACGGACCTGACGCGGGAGACGCGGAGCTCGGTCTCCCTGCTGGTGGAGGCCGAACAGGCGGTGCTCACCCTGCCTTTCCTGCACGTCCAGTGCCCGGTCTCCCCGCAGTGGCAGAAGGCGGCCTACGAGACCGGCTCGGCCTACCTGATGTGCGCGCTGCGCCCGTGGCCCGAAGCCGTGCAGGGGAAGCCGGTCGGTGCGGAGCAGCTGCGCGCGTTCGTCTCCGACGAGCAGATGGTGCCGACCAGCGCCCGGTGCCTCGTGCCGGTACGCAGGGTCCGCACCTGACGGATTCCCTCGCTTTCGACGACGACGCCCCCGGAGAGAATTCTCCGGGGGCGTCGTCTTACTTCTCGCTTCTGCCTTCTCGCCTCTGCGCTCGTCCTACTTCTCGTTTCTGCTGCACGCACAGCTATGCCCCGGGTGATGACGGACGGATATCCGTCGCCTCCCGGGGCAGTCGCTGTCCCGCCGTACAGGAATCCGTACCGAACTCACCGGGCGGTGGTCACCCTCACAGTGCCGCTGACGTACGCGTACCACCAGGTGAATGCCGGTGCCTCATCCTTTGGGGCGGAAGTCGAGACGCAGAGAAGGTACTCAGTTGTGGACCGCGCCGAGGATCGGCAGCGCGGGCGCGGCCGAGTCGTCGTGGACGTGCGACTTCTGGCGGACCTCGTTGCACTGGAAGGCGCGGGCCTGGTCCAGCAGCTCGATGGTCAGGACGTCGATGTCCTGGACGGTCGGGCAGATGTCCCGAATGACCTCGATGCTCTGCGAGTAGTGGCCGTGGACGGACTCGTCGGCCGAGGCCGGCGTGACCGCCATGCCCGTGGCCGCCAGGGTCAGCATCGTCCCCGCCAGCACCTTCTTGTTCTTCGAGTTCATATTCTGAGCACTCCTTCCCGGATGGCTTAGCACCCGGTCCGGGTGCCGACGCGGAACCCAACCGGCGAGCGGTGTCAGAGGTTGCGTGCCCGGAGGCCCTTTCACCCAATTGCACGCTCACACTGTCCAAAAGTGTGATCACGCGATGTTCAATAGGCGTATGGTTGCGGTAACCGGGTGATTATGACCTTCGCGCAGAAACGTGATGGCGGCGGCTGCCGTTATTGCTGGTGCTGGCGCACTCACTGGGAGACGCCCACTAATGCTAGGAAGGTACACACCATGAGTGTGAAGAAGATTGTCGCCGGTTCCATGCTGACCCTGACCGCCACCGGCATGGCCGTTACTCCGGCCATGGCCGACGAGGAAGTCCACGGTCACTACTCGCAGAACATCGAGATCATCCGCGACATCTGCCCGACCATCCAGGACATCGACGTTCTCACCATCGAGGTGCTGGACGAGGCCCGCGCATTCCAGTGCAACGAGATCCGTCAGGGCTCCAAGGTCCACGACAGCTCGTCCGCTCCCGCGCTGCCGCTCCTCGGCCAGGTGGTCAACTAAAAAGCTTGGGCTCCTCCGTGGCGCTCTTGTAAGCACCCTTTGTAGAGGGAAATGGGCCCCGGGCTCGCGGTGCGACCGCGCGTCCGGGGCCCATTGCGCATGGGTGGCCAGCTAATCGGACATATCGAGTGCGGGACACCTGTTGCTGCAAAAGAGTGAATGACTTTAACGAGTCGGAACCCCGGCTGCCGCAGGGCAGTTAGTGAATCTGTCGGCGCCTACTGAAAGCGCCACAGCTACCCGGACGCAAGGAAGGCACATAACAATGAACGCCAAGAAGATTCTCGCCGGCTCGATGCTGACGCTGACTGCCACCGGCATGGCCGTCACCCCGGCCATGGCCGACGAGGAGGTTCACGGGCACTACTCGCAGAACATCGAGATCATCCGTGACGTCTGCCCGACCATCCAGGACATCGACGTCCTGACCATCGAGGTGCTGGACGAGGCCCGTGCGTTCCAGTGCAACGAGATCCGCCAGAAGTCGCACGTCAACGACGACTCGTCGGCTCCCGCGCTGCCCATCCTTGGCGCCGTCATCGACTGACGCCGACGCAGTCCGGCGGTAGGCGAGGCCCTACTACGGACACCGGGGCCGCTGTTTTCCAACAGCGGCCCCGGCGTTTGTTCATGCGCTTTTTCTTTTGTGCCGCCGGCTCTTCACGGTCGATGAAAACGTCCCGTGAAGAGCCGATCAGTACGGCGATTACTCAGCGGTGGCCGTGGACTTCGCCGTGGTGGCCGGAGCCGCTGAAGATGCCGGTGCCGGACGAGGACTTCAGGATGTCGAAGTTCCCGCCACTCCATTCGGCGCTGAAGCGGTGCTTACGGTCGCCACCATCGCGGTCGCAGGCAGCGGCCGAGCTCGTACCGACTGCCATGGCGGCGGCAACGATGGTCACGCAGGTAATAGCCTTCTTGATCATTTCTGCCTTCGGGTCGAATGTCCGTGCCGCCCCGTATGGGGAAGCATTTGTGGCAATTCTTTCCCCCGCGCCCCGGCTGTGTGGGGCGCGAGAGGCCCGGGCCACTCCTTCGGAAAGGTCATTACGCTGTTTGGCCGCAGCAGCAGAGGGATGTGCCCGGCCGGATGGTGCAACCACCGCCCACGCCGAAGTGCCCGGCCGCCCACCCCGCGCGCGGTCTAGGGGCGGGGATGGGGCCGGGAGCGGCGTCGGCACGCGCCGGGCTCCCGGTAGCCGAGACCGGCCAGGACCGCGACCGCACGACGACGAAGGCCCCGACCGCTGAGCGGTCGGGGCCTTCGTCTGCCCTTGCGGGCGAGTGCGGAGGATACGAGATTCGAACTCGTGAGGGGTTGCCCCCAACACGCTTTCCAAGCGTGCGCCCTAGGCCACTAGGCGAATCCTCCGCCGCAAACAATACAAGACGTTGGGCAGTGCTCGCGAACACGCTCCCGGAGCCATCCTCCCGAGGCCGGGAGGGTGCCGCCCGGCGTCGCTTCCGGCCCCCGGGATCCGCTAGGGTGGGGCTCAGCCCCTCACGTGGCGCTATCTGACTGAACTCCCCCAGGGCCGGAAGGCAGCAAGGGTAGGTCGGCTCTGGCGGGTGCGTGAGGGGCGCTTTGCGTTGGGGCGGTCCGGGTTGTCAGTGGTCGCCTATAACCTCGTATGCGTGTCGTCTCTCGCGTTGTACCGCCGTTATCGCCCGGAGTCGTTCGCCGAGGTCATCGGGCAGGAGCATGTGACCGACCCGCTGCAGCAGGCGCTGCGGAACAACCGGGTCAATCACGCGTACCTGTTCAGTGGCCCGCGCGGCTGCGGCAAGACGACGAGCGCGCGCATCCTGGCCCGTTGCCTCAACTGTGAGCAAGGTCCCACTCCCACGCCCTGCGGCGCGTGCCAGTCCTGCCGCGACCTGGCGAGGAACGGCCCGGGCTCGATCGACGTCATCGAGATCGACGCCGCGTCGCACGGTGGCGTGGACGACGCCCGTGACCTGCGCGAGAAGGCCTTCTTCGGCCCCGCGAGCAGCCGGTACAAGATCTACATCATCGACGAGGCCCACATGGTCACCCCGGCGGGCTTCAACGCCCTGCTGAAGGTGGTCGAGGAGCCTCCGGAGCACCTCAAGTTCATCTTCGCGACGACCGAGCCCGAGAAGGTCATCGGCACCATCCGCTCGCGTACGCACCACTACCCGTTCCGGCTGGTGCCGCCCGGCACGCTGCGGAGCTATCTCGCCGAGGTCTGCGGGCGCGAGGACATGGCCGTCGAGGACGGCGTGCTGCCCCTGGTCGTGCGGGCCGGTGCCGGTTCCGTGCGTGACTCGATGTCCGTCATGGACCAGCTGCTGGCCAGTGCGGGCGAGGCGGGTGTGACGTATGCCATGGCGACGTCCCTGCTCGGGTACACGGACGGTTCGCTGCTCGACTCCGTGGTCGAGGCCTTCGCCTCCGGGGACGGCGCCGCCGCCTTCGAGATCGTGGACCGCGTCATCGAGGGCGGCAACGACCCGCGGCGCTTCGTCGCCGACCTCCTGGAGCGGCTGCGGGACCTGGTGATCCTCGCCGCCGTGCCGGACGCCGCCGAGAAGGGGCTCATCGACGCTCCCGCCGATGTCGTGGAGCGGATGCAGGCACAGGCCGGCGTCTTCGGCGGCGCCGAGCTGAGCCGCGCCGCCGACATCGTCAACGAAGGCCTGACGGAGATGCGCGGCGCCACCTCGCCGCGGCTCCAGCTGGAGCTGATCTGCGCCCGCGTCCTGCTCCCGGCGGCGTACGACGACGAGCGCTCCGTCATGGCCCGCCTCGACCGCCTGGAGCGCGGCGGGAACTTCGTGGCGGGCGGCCAGGGCCCCCGCCCCCCCCTGGGGGACGTACCGGGGGGCGCGGCCCCCGCCGGCCCCCCGCAGCCGCCCCCCGCCCCGCCCCCCGGGGGGCCCCGCCCCGGGGCCCCCGGGCCCCCCGGGCCCCCCTGGGGCGGGGGCCCCCCCCCCCCGCGCCCCCGGCCGAGGGGGGGGGGGCCCCCCCGCTCCCATGTCCCAC
>NZ_JAFEXF010000186.1 GCF_016905445.1 Streptomyces sp. G44 | reverse complement strand
GCCTGGGCGGGGCTCGCGGTCGCCGCGACGGCGGCCAGGGCGGCGGCCGTGGCGAGCACGGATCTGCGGGACATGGCGTCGGGCCCGTCGGGGCGGTCAGGGTGGTCGGGGCGGTCGGGGCGGTCAGCTCGGTCCATCAGGGGGACCCCCAGTCGACGTGGTTCCCGGCCGGAGCCGGAAGGGTCGGGTCAGGTGCGCGGAAGCGGTCAGCTGCACGGAAGTGGGCCAACTATGGCCGGTCCCGGCCGACTTCTGCCAGCGTTCCGGACACCACCGCGCGCACCAATATTGGCCTCAACCAATGGCATGACCTGGGAGGGCGCGCGGAACACCTGCTTCCGCGCGCCGTAGGCTTGCCGATGATGACCCCTGAACCGCACGACCCGCGTGCCCCACGCGAGCCGCACGCCCCGCGCGAGCCGCGTACCCCGTCGGCCTCGCTGACCGCGCTCGCGGCCGCCCTGCGCGGCCTGCCGCCCTCGTGCGGCCCCGTCCGGCTGATCGCCGTGGACGGACACGCGGGCTCGGGCAAGTCGACGTTCGCGCGGCGCCTGGCCGAGGCGCTCGGCGGCGCGCCGGTCCTGCGGCTCGACGACATCGCGAGCCACGACCAGCTGTTCGACTGGACCGAGCGGCTGCGGCGGCAGGTCCTCGATCCGCTCTCCCGGGGCGAGACGGCGCGCTACGCCGCGTACGACTGGCCCGAGCGGCGTTTCGGCCCCGCCGAGCAGGCGCTGCCGCCGGCGCCCGTGGTGATCGTCGAGGGCGTGGGCGCGGGCCGCCGCGCGCTGCGCGGACACCTCGCCGCCGTGCTGTGGATGGACGTGCCGCGCGGGGAGGCGTGGCAGCGGGGGCGCCGCAGGGACGGAGCGGTCCAGCGGGACTTCTGGGACGGCTGGGAGCCCGCTGAACTGCGGCACTTCACCGAGGACCCTTCCCGGCCCTTCGCCGACCTCTTGGTGCGGCAGTGCCCGGAGGGGTACGAGGTGCTGAGGGGACCCAGTGGGGCGTCAGCCGGAAGCCTCGTCATCACCCAGGGTGAGGGGCCGTCGGCGGTCCGCTGAACCTCCGGAAAAGCGCTTCCGGTTGGCCCGGCGACTTTGCACGAGTGCCCCAACTCCGCTTGACCCAGGGGCCAGACAGGACTTACGTTCTGATGGTGCGGCCTCCCGAGGCCGCCTGCAGACGCGAAGCCCCCGGTTGTTCCCCCGTGATCGGGGGCTTCGTTCTGCCCTCCGCGCCCGATTTCCGACCGCCGCGAACCGCTGTCCGCTCACCCTCGGTCACCGTCGGCCCCGCTCCCCGGCGGCCCTTTCCGGCCGATCCGGCAGTGCGGCACCCTACGGCCGACCGCTCCCCCGCAGGTACGATGCCCATCGGTGCGCGTTTTCCGGACGGATGCTCTGCGCGCCGGATCAACTCCCGTCCGCAGCACGGCGGTTCAGCGAAGTGGCCGACGGGCACCGGCCCGCTGGTACGCAAACGGGGGCACGGTTTGTGGGGGACGTGATGGACTTCGACGCGGTGGGCTCATCCGCACCGGCCGACCTCGCCTGGCTGCGGGGCGTCGACGCCTACACGATGGGCGCCTATCCGCAGGCCGAGGAGGAGTTCCGCACCGCGGTGCGGACGGACCCCGGCATGGCCGACGCCTGGCTCGGGCTGCACGCGCTGCGCGTCGACACGACGACGGCGCTGCTGCGGATGTTCCAGCACCGGTCGCGCTTCGGGGAGCAGCGGGCCCGGCACGCGCGCACCCTCAACTCCTGGTACTGGCTCGGCTGGTGGGTCCAGCCGGTCCTGGAGAGCACGCGCGACCTGCTGCTCGCGCACGCCTCGCACTGGCTCGACGGCCGCCACGTCCCGGAGCTCGACCGGGCGCTCGCGGGCCTGCCGCCCGTCGACGCCGACCCGCAGGTGCGGTTCCTGCACGCCTGCCGCGCCTACCTGGTCAAGGACTGGGAGCAGTTGGTGCGGCACACCGACCCGCTCGTCGACGATCCGATGCTGGGCATCGAGGCCGGGCTCTTCGGCGGCATGGCCCGGGTGCGCCTGGAGATGTACGGCCAGGCCGAGCCGCTGCTGTCCGCCGCCCTGATGCGGTGCCGCAGCGAGCAGCCCCAGCGCAAGGAGCTGCGGTACTGGCTGGCCCGCGCGCACGAGGGCACCGGGCGCTCGGCGGCGGCGCTGCCCCTGTACCGCGCGGTGCACCGGGTCGACGCCGCCTTCATGGACACCTCGGCACGGCTCGCGGCGATCGCCGAGGGCGACGGCTACGACGAGGCGGCCGACCTCGCCGCCGCGATCAGCCTGGCGGGCGGCGGCCAGGACGCCGTGGAGGGGCCCGACGGCATCGACGTGCTCTTCGGTGCCGAGGGCCGTGACGTGAAGGTCACCGGCCCGGAGCCGCCGGGCGGGCCGCCTCCCGCGCAGGGCGGTCCCCCGGAGGCCGACACCGTCCGCGAGAAGGCCGTCATCCCCGTCAAGCCGGGTCCCGGCCGGCTGCCGCCGGGGCCCACCGACCCCGCGCTCCTGGAGGCCGCGCTCGCCGAGCTGGAGGGCATGGTCGGCCTGGAGCCGGTGAAGCGCCAGGTCAAGGCGCTCTCCGCGCAGCTGAACATGGCGCGCCTGCGGGCCGCGCGGGGCCTGCCCGTGCAGCCGCCGAAACGACACTTCGTCTTCTCCGGCCCCTCGGGCACCGGCAAGACCACCGTGGCCCGCATCCTCGGCCGCGTCTTCTACGCCCTCGGGCTGCTCGGCGGCGACCATCTGGTGGAGGCGCAGCGCGCCGACCTCGTCGGGGAGTACCTCGGCCAGACCGCCGTGAAGGCCAACGAACTCATCGACTCGGCCATCGGCGGCGTCCTCTTCGTCGACGAGGCGTACTCCTTGTCCAACTCCGGGTACGGCAAGGGCGACGCGTACGGCGACGAGGCCCTCCAGGTGCTTCTGAAGCGGGCCGAGGACAACCGCGACCACCTCGTGGTGATCCTCGCCGGCTACCCCGAGGGCATGGACCGGCTGCTCGCCGCCAACCCCGGCCTGTCCTCGCGGTTCACGACACGGGTCGACTTCCCCTCGTACCGCCCCCTGGAGCTGACCGCCATCGGCGAGGTGCTGGCCGCCGAGAACGGCGACGTGTGGGACCAGGAGGCCCTGGAGGAGCTGCGCTCCATCAGCGGGCACGTCGTCGACCAGGGCTGGATCGACGAGCTGGGCAACGGCCGCTTCCTGCGCACGCTGTACGAGAAGAGCTGCGCCTACCGCGATCTGCGGCTCTCCTGCTACCCGGGGGAGCCGGACCGCGAGGACCTGTCGACGCTGCGGCTCCCGGACCTCATGCAGGCGTACGGAGAGGTGCTGTCGGGGCGCGGGCCGCAGGACACGCCGGGCTGCTGAGCCCCGGCGCGCCCCGCCGCCCGCCCGCCGTCACCCGACGAGGGCGCCGTCCAGGTGCTCGTGGCCGCCCGCGGTCTCCCGCGGTCTGCGGGGCACCGCCACGCGGTGCGCCGGATCGCGGACCTCGCCGACCAGGAGTTCGAGTACGTCCTCCAGGGCGACCAGGCCGAGCACCCTGCCCGAGGCGTCGGCGACCTGCGCCAGATGGGTCGCGGCGCGCCGCATCACGGTCAGGGCGTCGTCCAGCGGCAGTTCCGCCCGCAGTGTGGTCATCGGGCGCCAGACCTGCTGGGGCACGGCCCGGTCGGTCTCCTCCAGATCCAGTACGTCCTTGACGTGGAGGTAGCCCATGAAGGCGCCGTTCTCCGCGCGGACCGGGAAACGGGAGTAGCCGGTGCGGCCGGTCAGCCCGACGACCTGCGCCGGGGTGACCGAGGCGTCCACCGTCACCAGCGAGGAGGGGTCGAGGAGCACGTCCGTCACCGGGCGCGAGCCCAGCTCCAGGGCGTCCTCCAGGCGCTCCTGCTCCTCGGGGTCGAGCAGGCCCGCCTGGCCGGAGTCCTCCACGAGGCGGTTGAGCTGTTCGCTGGTGAAGACCGCCTCGACCTCGTCCTTGGGCTCCACCCCGAAGAGCTTCAGGACGACGCGGGCGCACGCCCCGAGTGCCACCGTCACCGGCCGGCACAGCCGCGCGAAGGCGACCAGGCCCGGGCTGAGCCAGAGCGCGGTCTTCTCGGGGGCCGCCATCGCGAGGTTCTTCGGGACCATCTCGCCGATGACGAGGTGCAGGAAGACCACGACGGCGAGCGCGATGACGTAGCCGAGGGGGTGGATCACCGCCCCGGGCAGGTGGACCGCGTGGAAGAGCGGCTCCAGAAGGTGCGCCACGGTCGGCTCGGCGACGGCGCCGAGCGTCAGCGAGCAGACGGTGATGCCGAACTGGGCGGCCGCCATCATCTGCGGCAGGTGTTCGAGGCCGTGCAGGACCTGACGGGACCGCTTGGTGTCCAGGGGCTCGATCTGGCTGCGGCGTACGGACACGAGTGCGAACTCGGCGCCGACGAAGAAGCCGTTGGCGAGCACCAGCAGGACGGCGAAGAGGAGCTGGAGCAGGCTGAGCAGACTCATCGGCCCGCCTCCGCGAGCGCGGGGGCGTCGGCCGTCATGGCGATCCTGACCCGTTCGGCGCGGTTGTGCCCGACCTGGCGCACGGAGAGCCGCCAGCCGGGCAGTTCGGCCCGGTCGCCGGGGGCCGGGATGCGGCCGAGGAGATCGGCGACGAGGCCCGCCACGGTCTCGTAGGGCCCCTCGGGCACGTCGAGCCCTATGCGCCGCAGCGTGTCGACGCGGCAGCTGCCGTCGGCGTCCCAGGCGGGCCTGCCGTCCTCGGGCGGCACGGGGGACAGCTCGGGCACGTCCAGCAGGTCGTGCTCGTCGCGCACCTCGCCGACGAGTTCCTCGACGATGTCCTCCAGGGTGACCACACCGGCCGTGCCGCCGTACTCGTCGACGACGACGGCCATGGGCTGCTCGCTGCGCAGGCGCGCCAGGAGCGGCTGCACGGGCAGTGTCTCGGGGACGAGGAGCGGGGCCTGGGCGATGCGGCTCACCGGGGTGCGCAGCCGCTCGTGGGCGGGGACCGCGAGGGCGTCCTTGAGGTGCACCACGCCGACGATCTCGTCGATCCGCTCGCGGTAGACCGGGAAGCGGGACAGGCCGGTGGCGCGCGTCAGGTTCACCACGTCCTCGGCGGTCGCCGACGACTGGAGCGCGCTGACCTTCACGCGCGGCGTCATGACGTGCTGCGCGGTCAGCTCGCCGAGGGAGAGGGTGGACAGGGTACGGACGAACAGGTCGGCGGTCTCCTGCTCCAGGGCGCCGGCCTGCGCCGAGTGCCGGGCCAGGGAGACCAGTTCGCCGGGGGTGCGGGCCGAGGCCAGCTCCTCGGCGGGCTCGACGCCGAGGGCGCGCACCAGCCGGTTGGCCACGGCGTTCAGGAGGGCGATCACGGGGCGGAAGAGCCGTGCGAAGACGTGCTGCGGGCCCGCGACGAACCGCGCGACCTGGAGCGGTCTGGAGACCGCCCAGTTCTTGGGCACCAGTTCGCCGATGACCATCTGCACGGCGGAGGCGAGCAGCATGCCGACCATCACGGAGACACCGCCGACGGCGCCGTCGGGGACGCCGAGCGCCGTGAACGGGCCCGCGAGCAGGTGTGCGAGGGCCGGTTCGGCGAGCATGCCGACGACGAGCGAGGTGAGGGTGATGCCGAGCTGGGTGCCGGAGAGCTGGAAGGACAGCTCCTTGAGGGCGGCGACCACCGTGCGGGCCCGGCGGTCGCCGTCGGCCGCGGCCTTCTCCGCGTCGGGCCGCTCGACGGTGACGAGACCGAACTCGGCGGCCACGAAGAAGCCGTTGGCGAGAATGAGCAGGAATGCCGCCGCGAGGAGCAGAAGGGGGACTGTCATGCCGCCGCCCCTCCGGTCGTACGGGTCCCGGTATGTCGGGAGAGGGCGGCGCAAGTACTACAGGACGATCCGTCCATCGCCGGAGGGAGTCACTCCTCGGATAGCAGGAGCCCCCGGGGGCCGGGCGGGCCCGTCAGGGGCGGGGCGGCACACCGGGCGCGCCCCGCCCCCAGATTAATCAAGACGCGCCGCGGAACGTCAGTCCCCTCGCGGCGTACGGGCGTCCACGAGGGCACGGAGGGCCTTGGCGTCGGCGACGGCCTGCTCCCTGGCGATGCCCGGCTGGATGCCGAGGGCGGCCAGGCTGGTGCCGTCGCTGAGGTTCAGGAAGACCCAGGGGTCGCCGGGGCGCAGGGTGACCTGGACGATCTCGGCCCAGGCCAGCCGGCGGCTGCTCGCGATGTTGACGACGGTGACACCGGAGTCGTCGGCGACGACCTTCGGCCTGCTGAGCAGCATGAGCACGCCGAGGAGCAGGGCCCCGGTGAAGATGAAGCTGGTCCGCTCCCCCGGGCTGAGCGTGGGCAGCAGGAGGGAGATCACCGTGAGGACGACGAACATCGCCGCGCCCGCGCCGAGCAGCACCGCCCTGGTCCGCTTCGGCCGGAACGTGACGGGGAGAGCGGGGAGAGCGGGGAGCTCGGACACGAGCGGGTCCTTCTGCCGGTTCAGAGACGACATGCGTGGATGGCGGTGGTGAGGATGGCCCGCGCCCCGAGGGCGTACAGGTCGTCCATGACGCGCTGCGCCTCCTTGGCGGGGACCATGGAGCGCACGGCCACCCAGCCTTCGTTGTGCAGCGGGGAGATCGTCGGGGATTCCAGGCCCGGAGTGAGGGCGACGGCCCGCTCCAGGTGCTCGGCACGGCAGTCGTAGTCCATCATCACGTACGACCGGGCGACCAGGACGCCCTGGAGGCGGCGCAGGAACTGCTGCACCTTCTCGTCGTCGCCGTCGGCGCCGGTGCGCCGGATGACGACCGCCTCGGACTTCATGATCGGCTCACCGAAGACCTCCAGGCCGGCGTTGCGCAGGGAGGTGCCGGTCTCCACGACGTCGGCGATGACCTGGGCGACGCCGAGCTCGATGGCGGTCTCCACGGCGCCGTCGAGGTGGACGACGGAGGCGGCGACACCGTGGTCCGCGAGGTGCTTGGCGACGATGCCCTCGTAGGAGGTGGCGACGGTCTTGCCCGCGAGGTCCTCGATGCCGGTGGCCGTGCCCGGCTTCGCGGCGAAGCGGAAGGTGGAGCGGGCGAAGCCCAGCGGCAGGATCACCTCGGCGTCGGCACCGGAGTCGACCAGCAGGTCCTGGCCGGTGATGCCGATGTCGAGCCGGCCGGCCGAGACGTAGATCGCGATGTCCTTGGGCCGGAGGTAGAAGAACTCGACCTCGTTCTCGGGGTCGACGAGGACGAGTTCCTTGGACTCCTTGCGCTGCTGGTAGCCGGCCTCATGGAGCATCGCCGACGCAGGTCCGGACAGTGAACCCTTGTTGGGGACGGCGATGCGCAGCATGAGGCGGGCTTCCTTTGCGTGATGGGGTGGTGAGCGGGTTCGGCCGGCGTACGGAGGGCGTACGGCTCAGAGGTGGGCGTAGACGTCGTCGAGGGAGATGCCGCGGGCGACCATCATCACCTGGACGTGGTAGAGCAGCTGGGAGATCTCCTCGGCGGCTGCTTCCTTGCCCTCGTACTCGGCGGCCATCCACACTTCGGCGGCCTCCTCGACGACCTTCTTGCCGATGGCATGGACGCCCTTGTCGACCAGCTCGGCGGTGCGGGAGGTCGTGGGGTCGCCGTTGGCGGCCTTGTGCTGGAGCTCGGTGAAGAGCTCCTCGAAAGTCTTCTTGGACATGATGCCGTTCACTCTACGCGCCCGCCCGGCCCCGCTCAGCGCCAGGGCTCGGCGACGGTACGGAGCGTGGTGGCGGTGGCCACGGCCGCGGTGACCGCTTCGTGCCCCTTGTCCTCGCTGGAGCCCTCGATGCCCGCGCGGTCCAGGGCCTGCTCCTCGGTGTCGCAGGTCAGCACGCCGAAGCCGACGGGGACGCCGGTGTCGACGGAGACCTGCGTGAGGCCCTGCGTGACGCCTTGGCACACGTACTCGAAGTGCGGGGTGCCGCCGCGGATGACGACGCCGAGGGCCACGATCGCGTCGTAGCCGCGTCCGGCGAGGACCTTCGCGACGACCGGCAGCTCGAAGCTGCCCGGCACGCGCAGGACGGTCGGCTCGCTGATGCCGAGTTCGTTCAGGGCGCGCAGGGCGCCGTCGACGAGGCCGTCCATGACCTTCTCGTGCCACTGCGCGGCGATCACCGCGACCCGCAGGTCTCCGCAGTTCTTCACGCTCAGTTCGGGTGCGCCCTTGCCGCTCACGCGCTTCTCCTTCGGTTCTCGATCTTCGGTTCCCGATGACGGGGTGGGTGCTTACTGGTTGCCGCAGGCGGAGACGCCGGGGGCGTCCAGCCAGGGCAGGTCGTGGCCCATCCGGTCCCGCTTGGTGCGCAGGTAGCGGAGGTTGTGCTCGCCGGCCGTGACGGGCATCGGCTCGCGTGCGGTGACCTTGAGGCCGTGCCGCAGGACGGCGTCGACCTTGTCGGGGTTGTTGGTCATCAGCCGTACGCCCCGCACACCGAGGTCGTCCAGGATCCGGGCACCGGCGCCGTAGTCGCGGGCGTCGGCGGGCAGGCCGAGTTCGAGGTTGGCGTCGAGGGTGTCGCTGCCGCGCTCCTGGAGTTCGTACGCCCGCAGCTTGGAGAGCAGGCCGATGCCGCGCCCCTCGTGGCCGCGGAGGTAGACGACGACGCCGCGGCCCTCCTCGGTGATGCGCCGCATGGACTCCTCCAACTGCGGCCCGCAGTCGCAGCGCAGCGAGTGGAACACGTCGCCGGTCAGGCACTCGGAGTGCAGCCGGGCGAGGACGTCCTCGCCCTCGCCGATGTCGCCGTGGACGAGGGCGACGTGCTCGACGCCGTCGACGGTGGAGCGGTAGCCGTACGCCGTGAAGTCGCCGAAGGCGGTGGGCAGCCGCACCTCGGCCTCGCGGCGGACGGTGGGCTCCGAGGAGCGGCGGTAGGCGATCAGGTCCTCGATGGAGATGATCGTCAGGCCGTGCTTGCGGGCGAAGGGGATCAGCTCCGGCAGGCGGAGCATCTTGCCGTCCTCGCCCGCGATCTCCACGATGGCGCCGGCGGGGCGCAGGCCCGCGAGGCGGGCGAGGTCGACGGCGGCCTCGGTGTGGCCGTCGCGGGCGAGGACGCCGCCGGAGCGGGCGCGCAGCGGGAAGATGTGCCCGGGGCGCACGAAGTCGTCGGCCGTGGCCGCGCCGCCCGCGAGGAGGCGCAGGGTGGTGGCGCGGTCGTCGGCGGAGATGCCGGTGCTGACGCCGTGCGCGGCGGAGGCGTCGACGGAGACGGTGAAGGCCGTGCCCATCGACTCGGTGTTGTCCTCGACCATCTGCGGCAGCCGGAGGCGGTCGAGTTCCCCGGCCTCCATGGGGGCGCAGATCAGGCCGCGGCACTCGCTCATCATGAAGGCGATGATCTCGGGGGTCGCCTTCTCGGCGGCGATGACGAGGTCGCCCTCGTTCTCGCGGTCCTCGTCGTCGACGACCACGACGGGCCGGCCGGCCGCGATGTCGCGGATGGCCTGCTCCACCGGGTCGAGGGAGAGGTCCGAGGTGTCCTCGTTGAGGGCGGTGCTGTACCAGACAGGTGCCGTTGTCATGCCGGGGCTCCTTCCATGACGGGCTGAGAGGCCGCCGCGCGGGAGCGCAGCCACCAGTCGCGCATGCCCCACAGGACGAGGGCGAGGTAGACGACGTAGACGAGGCCGGAGAAGGCCAGGCCGCTGCTGAAGGCGAGCGGCACGCCGACCACGTCGACGAGCAGCCAGGCGAACCAGAACTCGACGAGGCCGCGGGCCTGGGCGACCATCGCGGCGAGCGTGCCGACGAAGATGTAGGCGTCCGGCCAGGGGTTCCAGGACAGCGAGGGGACGGCGGTGAACAGCGCGCCGACCGCGAGCGTGCCGACGGCGGTGCCCGCGAGGAGGACGCCGCGCTCCTTCCAGGTCGCGAAGCGGATGGCGATGGAGCCGTCCTGCGCCTGCTGCCTGCCGCGCGTCCACAGCCGCCAGCCCCACAGCGCGACGCCGATGACGAGGAGCTGCTTGCCGACGCCGCCGGACAGCTGTGCGGAGGCGTAAGCGGCGACGAGGATGACGCCGGACAGGAGCTGGGCGGGCCAGGTCCATATCGAGCGCCGCCAGCCGAGGGCGAGGGCGATGAGGCCGACGGTGTTGCCGATCATGTCGGACCACATGATGTGCTGGTCGAAGGCCGTGAAAGCTTCGGAGTTGAGCCAGTTCACTTGGTGGCCTCCTGCTGCTGTGCGCGGTCGCCGAGGAGGCTCTCCACGTACTTGGCGATGATGTCGACCTCGAGGTTGACCGGGTCGCCGGGCTGCTTGATGCCGAGCGTGGTCAGCGCGAGGGTGGTGGGGATGAGGCTGACGGTGAAGAAGTCGGGGCCCGCGCCGACCACGGTGAGGCTGACGCCGTCGACCGTGATGGAGCCCTTCTCCACGACGTAGCGGGAGAGTCCGGCGGGGAGGGAGACGGTGACGATCTCCCAGTTCTCGGAGGGCTCGCGGGCGACGATCGTGCCGGTTCCGTCGACGTGGCCCTGCACGATGTGCCCGCCGAGCCGCGCGCCGACCGAGGTGGGGCGCTCCAGGTTGACCCGGGAGCCGACCGTGAGGGCGCCGAGGCTGGAGCGCTTGAGGGTTTCCGCCATCACGTCGGCGGTGAACTCCTCGCCCTCGTGCTCCACGACCGTCAGACACACGCCATTGACCGCGATGGAGTCACCGTGCTTGGCGCCCTCGGTGACGACGGGGCCGCGCAGGCGGAACCGGGACGCGTCGGGGAGGTTCTCGACGGCGGTGATCTCGCCCAGCTCTTCGACGATTCCGGTGAACACTTCAGTGCTCCTTCGCTACGAGGGTCGCGGTGACGCGCAGATCGGGTCCGAGGCGGACGGTCTCGCTCACGTCGAGCCGCAACGCTTCGGTGATGGTCGTGATTCCGCCGCCGGTCAGGGCGGCGGGGCCCGCGCCCAGCAGGACGGGGGCGAGGTAGCCGATGACGCGGTCGACGGCGCCGGCGGCGACGAAGGCCCCGGCGAGCGTGGGACCGCCTTCGAGGAGGACGGAGCGCACGCCACGCGCGTGCAGCACGGCGAGCAGGGTTGGAATGTCCAACCCGCCTCCCGCGGCGCGCGGCAGCCGGACGGTCTCCACTCCGTCGCCGTCGCTCTCGCCTTCGTACGCGGGTGTGGCGTCGTCGGCGACGGCGATCAGGGTCGGCGCCGCGTCGTCCAGGACGCGGGCGCCGGGCGTGACGGCGGTGCCGTTCGTGTCGACGACGACTCGCAGCGGCTGTACGGCGACCGCTTCCGTGTCTGCGACGACGCGCACGGCGAGATGCGGGTCGTCGGCGCGCTGGGTGCCGGAGCCGACGACGACGGCGTCGCACTCGGCGCGCAGCCGGTGCACGTCGGCGCGGGACTCGGCGGAGGTGATCCAGCGGCTGGTGCCGTCGGCGGCGGCGATGCGGCCGTCGAGCGTGGCGGCGTACTTCCAGGTGACGTGGGGGCGGCCGAGCCGCACGGAGGTCAGCCAGGCGGCGTTGCCCTCGGCGGCCTCCGCCTCCAGGAGTCCCTGCTCGACGGCGATTCCGGCCGTGCGCAGGGTCCGCGCGCCCCCGGTCGCGTCCGGATTGGGGTCGGCGACGGCGTAGACGACGCGGGCGATCCCGGCGTCGATGAGGGCCTGCGCGCACGGGCCGGTGCGGCCGGTGTGGTTGCAGGGCTCCAGGGTGACGAGGGCGGTGCCGCCGCGGGCCGCGTCGCCCGCCTCGCGCAGGGCGTTGACCTCGGCGTGCGGGCCGCCGGCCCGCTGGTGCCAGCCCTCGCCGGCGACTTCGCCGGAGGCGTCGAGGACGACGCAGCCGACGACGGGGTTGGGGCTTGTGGAGCCGAGTCCGCGCGCGGCGAGTGTGACGGCGCGCCGCATGGCGGCTGCTTCGGCTGCGGCGGTGGCCACCGGGTCCTCCTGCCTCTTCGGGCACGGACTCCGGGGCTGTCGATGGCGGACGCCATGGACGGACGACGGACGACGACACCTGGAGCGACGACGTCGGATGACACTTGTCCCCGGGAGATCCCAGGAACCACTCCTGGCCCGAGCCAGGAACAAGCCACTACGACGGCGTGCAGAGATGCCCGCCCGCCGCGCACTGCCTCCCATCCGGACTTTCACCGTCGGTCCAGGAATTTCACCTGGTCAACCGGCCGCTGGAGGCGGCCGGGTCGCGGACTGTAACCGCCGGTTCGGAATTACACCGACCCCGGAGTGCGCTGCTTCTGGTACGTGGCCAGTGTGCCACGTCCGATCGAGGGCCAGGCGGGCGGCCGGATGTGGGCTGGCTCACAGCAGCGGCGGGCGGCCTACAGCGGGCGACGGCAGGCGATCTTCCGTTCAACAACTTGGTCCGTACCTATTGACCGACTGGTCTAGTCCTTTTAACGTCTGCGTCACCTCCGAGGAACCGGAGCCGACGGTGTGCGCACACCGGGCCCCGGAACGACCCACCTTCGCACCGGCTGTGCCGTCCCGCTCCGTCCGCGTTCCACTCCGCTCTGGAGGCCCCCTTGCCGTCCCTCGACCGCGCGAGATCCACCCTGCTCGCGTCCGGCGCCGCCGTCGCCGGAATGCTGCTCGGCCTCGTCTCCGGCGGCGTCTCGCACGCCGCCGACGAGGCGTCCGCCCGCGACACCTCCGCCGACCACGCGTCCTGTCGCCCCGACGGCCTCCACAAGACGCCCGGTGTCGACGTCCCCTACTGCTCCGCCTACGACAGCGCGGGCCGCGAGAAGATGGGCGCCGACCACCAGCGGCGCGTCATCGGCTACTTCACGGGCTGGCGCACCGGCAAGAACGGCGAGCCCGCCTACCTCGCCCCGGACATCCCCTGGGACAAGGTCACCCACATCAACTACGCCTTCGCGCACGTCGGCAAGGACAACAAGGTCTCCGTCGGCTCCGACGGCGAGAAGAACCCCGCGACCGGCATGACGTGGCCGGGCGTCGCGGGCGCCGAGATGGACCCCGCGCTGCCCTACAAGGGCCACTTCAACCTGCTGAACAAGTTCAAGAAGCAGCACCCGGACGTCAAGACGCTGATCTCGGTGGGCGGCTGGGCCGAGACGGGCGGCTACTTCGGCGACGACGGCAAGCGCGTCGGCTCCGGCGGCTTCTACTCGATGGCGACCAACGCCGACGGCTCGGTGAACCAGGCGGGCATCGACACCTTCGCCGACTCCGCGGTCGCCTTCATCAAGAAGTACGGCTTCAACGGCGTCGACATCGACTACGAGTACCCGACGTCGATGAAGGACGCGGGGCACCCGGCCGACTTCCCGATCTCCAACGCCCGGCGCGGCGGCCTGGTCAAGGGCTACGCCGCCCTGATGAAGGCCCTGCGCGAGAAGCTCGACAGGGCGGGCGCGGCCGACGGCAAGCACTACATGCTGACCGTGGCGGCTCCCTCGTCCGGCTATCTGCTGCGCGGCATGGAGACCTTCCAGGTGCAGAAGTACCTGGACTACGTCAACATCATGTCGTACGACCTGCACGGCGCCTGGAACGAGCACGTCGGCCCGAACGCCTCCCTCTTCGACGACGGCAAGGACGGCGAGCTCACGGCCGCGAACGTCTACGGCAGCCAGCAGTACGGCGGCATCGGTTACCTGAACACCGACTGGGCCTACCACTACTTCCGCGGCTCGATGCCCGCCGGGCGCATCAACATCGGCCTGCCGTACTACACGCGCGGCCACAAGAACGTGCAGGGCGGCACCGACGGGCTCTGGGGCAAGGCGGCGGCGAGCAGCTGTCCGGCCGGGTCCGGGCTGACCAAGTGCGGTGACGGCGCGGTCGGCATCGACAACCTCTGGCACGACAAGGACGACAACGGCAAGGAGTCCCCGGCGGGCTCCAACCCGATGTGGCACGCCAAGAACCTGGAGAAGGGCATCGTCGGCGACTACGTCACCAAGTACGGCTTCCCCGCCGACACCAAGCTGACCGGCACCTACGCCCGCAAGTACAGCTCCACGCTGGTCGCGCCCTGGCTGTGGAACGCCGAGAAGAAGGTCTTCCTGTCCACGGAGGACGAGGAGTCGGTGGCGAAGAAGGCCGACTACGTGGTCGACCGGGGCATCGGCGGCACGATGGTCTGGGAGATGGCGGGCGACTACGACTGGAACGCCGCCAAGGGCCAGTTCGAGATGGGCGACACGCTCACCTCTTTGATGCACGACAAGTTCAAGACCGCCAAGCCCTACGGCGCGAAGGTCGCGAACAAGGAGATGCCGGCCAAGGCCGTGGACATCGGTGTGGAGTTCGGCGACTTCAAGCTCGGCGACTCCAACTACCCGATCACGCCCAAGGTGAAGATCACCAACAACACGAAGACGGCGCTGCCGGGCGGCACCGAGTTCCAGTTCGACTACTCCACCTCGGCGCCGGGCAACGCCTCCGACCAGTCCGGATTCGGTACGAAGGTGATCAGCAGCGACCACACGGGCAGCAACGTCGGCGGCCTGAAGGGCGACTTCCACCGGGTCTCGCTGAAGCTCCCGGCCTGGCAGTCGCTGGCGCCCGGCGCGTCCGTGGACCTCTCCTTCAACTACTACCTGCCGGTGTCCACCCCGTGGAACTGGACGGTGAACATCAGCGGCACCACGTACGCGCTCGCCGGTGACCTGGCGCGCGGCACCACGGTCGTCGAGCCGGGCACGGGCACCGGGCCGACGGACCCGCCCGGCCCGACCGACCCGCCCACGCCGCCCGGCACGTGCACGGCGCCCGCGTGGAGCTCCTCGGCCGAGTACGGCTCCGGGGCGACCGTCTCCCACAAGTCGCACACCTGGAAGGCCAAGTGGTGGACGAAGGGCGAGGAGCCCGGCGCCGGCGGCCAGTGGGGGGTGTGGCAGGACCTCGGCGCCTGCTGACCACTCCCCCCTGACATCGGCCCGCCGCCCCGCCCCGCTCCAGACCTCGACGAGCCGTTCGCGCAGTTCCCCGGGGCGCGGCCCTTGGGCCGAGCAGCCGGCCCCGCGGCAACGCCCGGGCGCCGAGGGCGCGCGCGCCGGGCCCCGGGTGCCCGGGCGGGACGGCGGGGGGATGGGGGGGGCTCTTACCCATCTCACACCGCCCGCCCCCGCACGCCTCTAAGGTG
>NZ_JAFEXF010000185.1 GCF_016905445.1 Streptomyces sp. G44 | reverse complement strand
CCGCGACGCCGTGCGTACGGTCGCGGAAGGCGAGGCCGAAGACGCCCCGGGCCGGGTCACCCGCCGGGACCGGCGCGTCGGCGGCCGTCCAGGTCAGGCCCCGGTCGGCGGAGTGCAGGACACGCGCGCGTGCCGCCCCGCCCGTGGCCAGCCACACGTCACGCGGCCCGGAGGCGGCCAGGCACTGGCCGCTCGCCGCGAAGGCCGCCTCGCCCTCCTGGGCGGCGGGCATTCCGGCGCTCGGCAGGACCTGCCAGGAGCGGCCGCCGTCGGCCGTGGACAGGATGCGGTACTTCCCGTCGACCGGGTCGCTCATCGCCAGGCCGTGCCGGCGGTCGAAGAAGGTCACGCAGTCGTAGAACGCCCTGGTGTCGGTGTTGCGGAAGGACTCCGTCCAGGTCGCGCCGCCGTCGTCGGTGCGCAGGATGCGGGACGCCTCGCCCTCGCCGATGGCGAGGACCACCGCGCGCCGGCCGTCGAACGCCTCGACGTCCCGCAGTTCGAGACCGGCGGCGCCCGGTGGGGACACATCGCGCCAGGTCCTGCCGCCGTCCGCGGTGCGCAGCACCGTCCCCTTGGATCCCGCCACCCAGGCCGTGTCACGGCTGACGGCGGCGAGACCGCGGAAGCGGGCGTCCGTACCGCTGTCCTTGAGCCGCCAGCTCAGGCCGCTGCCCGGGGCGTGCCCGTGGCCGTCCGTGCGGACGGCGTCCGCGGTGCGCGCGGATGCCGGGGCCGCGAGCACGGCCGAGGCGAGTGCCGCTCCGCACAGTCCCGCCAGCACCGCGCGGCCCATCGACGTCGACTTCCCCATGGCCCTCATGGCGGGCGAAGCTAGCCGACGCGCCGGGCCGCGTCCAGATGGCCTGAAGGCGTCCCCCGCCCGACCGGTCCCGGGAACCGCGGGCGCTCCCACGGTGTCGCGGTGACAGAGGTCACTCGGTCTCACCCGCTTCGCGTGTGCACGGATCCCGTCATTCCGTCGTCTATCCAGGTGCCGACCCCAGTCGTCCAGCAGTCAGTGAGGGAGCAGGCGTTGTCCACCGTCATCGAGCAAGCCGTAGAGGCCCGCCTGGTCGCCGCCGCGCCGCGGATGCCGACCATTCCCGCGACCCTCCACTACGACCGGCGGGACCCGTTCGCCGTACGGATGAGCTTTCCCGCCCCGGCGACGCTGGAAGGCGTCGAGGTGTACTGGACCTTCGCCCGCGAACTGCTCATGGACGGCGTGGACCGCGCGGTGGGCGACGGTGACGTGCGGGTGCGGCCGTACGGCTTCGACCGCACGGTCGTCGAGTTCCACGCGCCCGAGGGCACCGCGATCGTCCACATCCGCACCGGGGAGCTCCGCCGCTTCCTGCGCCGTACGACGGCCCTGGTGCCGGTCGGCCGGGAACACCGCCACGTCGACCTGGACCAGGACCTGGCGGAGCTGATGCGGGACGCGTGCTGACGCGCTGAAGCGCATGCCGGTGAGCGCCCGTCCCGCCGCGCCCCGGAGCCTCAGGGAGCCACCGGCAGCTGCCGCTTGTGCTCGGTGGCCCGGTACCGGTGGACGATGGCCGCGGCGGTCTCCTCCGCCACCGGTTCGCCCTCCAGGAAGCCGTCGATGTCGTCGTAGGAGACGCCGAGCGCCTCCTCGTCCGGCTTGCCCGGGTCCAGTGTCTCCAGGTCCGCCGTCGGGACCTTCTCGACGAGCGCGGACGGCGCGCCGAGAGTGCGTGCCACGGCCCGCACCCGCCGCTTGGTGAGACCGGCGAGCGGTACGACGTCCGCGCCGCCGTCCCCGAACTTGGTGAAGAAGCCCGAGGCCGCCTCCGCGGCGTGGTCGGTGCCGACCACCAGGCCGTCGTGCGCGCCCGCCACCGCGTACTGGGCGATCATGCGCTGACGTGCCTTGATGTTGCCGTGGACGAAGTCCTGGTGGTGCGCGTCGCGGAAGATCGCGCCGCCGGCCAGCAGCGCGTCCAGGGCCGCGTCGCAGGCGGGCCGCACATCGACGGTCAGGACCCGGTCGGGCCGGATGAACTCCAGCGCCGCCTGCGCGTCGCTCTCGTCGGCCTGGACGCCGTACGGCAGCCGCATCGCGTAGAACGTCGCGTCCCGCCCGGTGGCGCGGACCCGCTCGACCGCGAGCTGGCACAGCCGTCCCGCGGTCGTGGAGTCCACGCCGCCGCTGATGCCGAGCACCAGCGCGCGCAGGCCCGTGGTGGTCAGCTGGTCGGCGAGGAAGGCCACGCGGCGCTCGGTCTCCGTCGTCGCGTCGAAGTCCGCGCTCACGCGGAGCGTCCGGGCGATCTCCTGCTGGGGAGAGAGCGTCGTGCGGTCGGTCATGGTTGCTCCTGTGTCGAACGGCTGTATGCGGCGGAGGTCGGGGCAGGCGTGGGATCACGCCCGGCGCGGCACCCTCGGGAGTCCGGTTACCCCCATCACCACCGAGTACAACGAGGTCGTCGCGGTGATGAAGAGGCGGTTGTTCTTGGGGCCGCCGAAAGCGATGTTGGAGACCGGCTCGGGGATGTTCAGGCGGCCGATGAGCGTCCCGTCCGGGTCGTAGCAGTGCACGCCGCCCTCCATGGCCGCCGCCCACAGCCGGCCGCCGTCGTCGAAACGGAGGTTGTCGAAGCTGCCGGCGCCGTCCGCGGTGCGGGCGAAGACCTCGCCGTCGGAGAGCGTCCCGTCCTCGCGGACGTCGAAGACGCGGATGACCCGGGCCCGCGTGTCGGAGACGTACAACTGCCGCTCGTCGGGCGAGAAGACGAGCCCGTTCGGCGCCCCGAAGCAGTCGGCGACCAGGCGCACCTCGCCGGTGTCCGGATCGATCCGGTAGACGTTCAGGCCGTCGAGCTCGCGCTCGGCGCGGAAGCCCTCGTAGTCGCTGGTGATCCCGAAGTCGGGGTCGGAGAACCAGACCGAGCCGTCGGAGCGTACGACCGCGTCGTTCGGGCTGTTGAGCCGCTTGCCGTCGTACCGGTCGGCGAGCACGGTCACCGTGCCGTCGGGCTCGGTGCGGGTGACCCGGCGGTTGCCCTGCTCGCAGCTGATCAGGCGGCCCTCGCGGTCCAGGGTGTTGCCGTTGCTGTGCCCGGCCTGGCGGCGGAAGACGGAGACGGCGCCGGTTTCCTCGTCCCAGCGCAGCATCCGGTCGTTGGGGATGTCGCTCCAGATGAGCTGGCGCCAGGCGGGGAGGTAGACGGGTCCCTCGGCCCAGCGGCAGCCGCCGTAGAGCTGTTCGAGGCGGTCGTCGCCGTTGGCGCATCTGCCGGTGCGGAACCGGTCGTCCAGGGTCTCGTACAGCGCGATGTCGGCGGAACCAGACATGAATACCCCTAAGCAGTCCGTGGCTGAATCTCGTATGGCTCATGTGGACTATGCCAGAACGGTATATGGTCGCGCCATGGGAATGGTGAACGACATGGACGACGTCGACCGGAAGCTGATCGTGGCGCTCCAGCGGGACGCGACCACCGCGTACGCCGCGCTCGGCAGAGAGGTCGGCCTCTCGGCGGGCGCCGCCCATGAACGGGTGCGCAAGCTCCGCGAGCGGGGCGTGATCCGGCGCACCACCATCGAGGTGGACCCGACGGCGCTCGGCCGCGGCGTCCTGGCGTTCGTGATGGTCGAGTCGAGTGCCTGGATGGGGGACTCCGCCGACGCGTTCGCGGCGATCCCGGAGATCCAGGAGGCCCACGTCATCGCGGGCAGCGCCTCGGTCCTGGTGAAGGTGCGCGCCGCGACCACGGAACAGCTCCAGGACGTGCTGCGCAGGCTGTACTCAATCGAGGGCGTGAGCGGGACCCAGGCGACGGTGGCCCTGGAGACCTTCTTCGAACGGCCGGTCCCGCCGCTCTCCCCCGGCGGCGGCACCCCGGCGGCACCTCGATAAGACGTTGACAGGGCCCGGCGGCCCTTCCTACGGTGTACCCGGTTCTGTTGCCGTCGACAGGAGAAGGACGTTGCTCGTTTGAGGTCATGAGACACCGCGTCACGCAGCTTCCGCTGCCGTGTGCGTCGCGTGCGACCTCGGCATACGAGCCGTCCCGTCCCCCCGGCACAGGCCCTTCTCCCTTTCCGGCCTCACCACCGCCGCGGTGTCTCGAACGCGTTGCCCCTGACCGCGCTCCACACCACGCACACGCGAGGCCTGTATGTCTGCTTCCCCCACCTCCATCACCTGCACGTCGCTCGCCTTCGCCTGGCCGGACGGCACCGGCGTCTTCGACGGGCTCCAGGCGGCCTTCGGGCCCGGCAGGACCGGGCTCATCGGCGTCAACGGCTCAGGGAAGTCAACCCTGTTGCAGCTGATCGCCGGTGAACTGACACCCGCCGACGGCGCGGTCAAGGTCGCCGGCGAGGTCGGCTACCTGCCGCAGAACGTCACCCTCGACACCGGGTTGCGCGTCGACGACGTCCTCGGCATCGCCGCGACGCGCGCCGCGCTGCACGCCATCGAGGCGGGCGACGTGCGCGAGGAACACTTCACCGCCGTCGGCGACGACTGGGACGTCGAGGAGCGCGCCCGCGTGACCCTCGACCAGCTCGGCCTCGGCCACATCGGCCTCGACCGCACCACAGGCGAGGTCTCGGGCGGCGAGTCGGTGCTGCTGCGCCTGGCCGCGCTGCTCCTGCGCCGGCCGGACGTCCTGCTGCTCGACGAACCCACCAACAACCTCGACCTGTACGCCCGTCAGCGGCTGTACGCGGCCGTCGAGGCCTGGCCCGGAGTCCTCGTCGTCGTCAGCCACGACCGCGAACTCCTCGAACTGGTCGACCAGATCGCCGATCTGCGCGACGGCGAGATCACCTGGTACGGGGGCAACTTCAGCGCGTACGAGGAGATTCTCGCCGCCGAGCAGGAGGCGGCGGAGCGCATGGTGCGCGTCGCCGAGTCCGACCTGCGCAAGCAGAAGCGCGAACTGGCCGACGCCCACGTCAAGTTGGCCCGCCGCAAGCGGTACGGCCAGAAGATGTGGGACCAGAAGCGCGAGCCGAAGATCGTGATGGGTGCCCGCAAGCGGGCCGCACAGGAGTCCGCGGGCAAGCACCGCATCATGCACGAGGAGAAACTCGCCGAGGCCAAGGAGCGCCTCGACGACGCCGTGGAGGCGGTGCGGGACGACGACGAGATCCGCGTCGACCTGCCGCACACCCTGGTGCACCCCGGCCGCACGGTCCTCACCCTGAACGGCCTCGAACTGCGCTACGGAGCGCGCGTCCAGGGCTCGTTCGAGCTGCGCGGCCCCGAACGGATCGCGCTGATCGGGCGCAACGGCGCGGGCAAGACGACGCTGCTGCGCACCATCGCGGGAGAGCTGGAACCGGTCTCCGGCGAGGCGCTGGCCCACGTACCGCTGCGCTTCCTGCCCCAGCGGCTGGACGTGCTCGACGACGACCGTACCGTCGCCGAGAACGTGGCGGCGTACGCCCCTGACGCGACCAACAACCGCATCCGGGCCCGCCTGGCGCGCTTCCTGTTCAAGGGGGCCAAGGCCGATCAGCGGGCGGCGACCCTGTCGGGGGGCGAGCGGTTCCGGGCGGCGCTCGCGGCGCTGCTCCTCGCCGAGCCGGCGCCGCAACTGCTCATGCTCGACGAGCCGACGAACAACCTCGACATGGCGAGCGTGAAGCAGCTCTCGACGGCCCTGGACTCGTACGAGGGCGCGCTCGTCGTGGCCAGTCACGACCTGCCGTTCCTGGAGTCCATCGGCATCACGCGATGGCTGCTCCTGGACGGGGAACTGAAGGAGATCACCCAGGAAAAGAAGACAGAAGCTGTCGGGTATTCCGACTAGCTTCGCGTGTATGCGCCAACGAGACGAACACCCACGCGACACACTCGACGCACCGCGCGACGCGCACCAGCACATCACCATCGCCGGAGCCCGCGAGAACAACCTCAGGGAGGTGGATCTGCGCATCCCCAAAGGCCGCCTCACGGTCTTCACGGGGGTCTCGGGCTCCGGGAAGTCGTCGGTCGTCTTCGACACGATCGCGGTCGAGTCCCAGCGCCAGCTGAACGAGACCTTCACCTGGTTCGTCCGCAACCGGCTGCCGAAGTACGAGCGGCCGCACGCCGACGCCATCCAGGACCTGTCGCCCGCGATCGTCGTCGACCAGAAGCCGATCGGCGGCCACTCCCGCTCCACCGTGGGCACGATGACGGACATCTACTCCGTGCTCCGGGTGCTCTTCTCCCGGCACGGCACGCCCAGCGCGGGCCCGGCGACGGCGTACTCCTTCAACGACCCGTCGGGCATGTGCCCGGAGTGCGACGGCCTCGGCCGCAGCGTGCGGCCCGACTACGACCGCATCCTCGACCCCGCCAAGTCCCTGGCGGACGGCGCGATCCTCTTCCCGGCGTTCGCCGTGGGGACCTGGCACGGCCAGACGTACACCAACACGCCCGACCTCGACCCGCACAAGCCGGTCGGGCAGTTCACCCGCGCGGAGCGGGAGTTCCTGCTGCGGGGCGGCCGCGACGGCCGCGGGAAGCCCAGCGGCAAGAAGGTGCCCGTCCGTAACACCGGCGGCGCCCGCGACACCGACTACGAGGGCCTCGCGGACCGCTTCGAGCGGCTCTATCTCAACCGCGACCTCTCCACCCTCTCCCAGAAGACCCGCGACGTCGCACAGGCCTTCCTCCGCGAGGGCCCGTGCCCGGCATGCCACGGCGCGCGCCTCAACCCGGCGGCGCTCGCCACCCGGATCAACGGCCTGGGGATCGCCGACTGCACCAGGATGGAGGTCACCGACCTCATCACGGAGTTGGGGCGCGTCGACGATCCCGTGGCGGGGCCGATCGCCGCGGCGGCCGTCGCGGCCCTGGAGCGGATCGAGGCGATCGGCCTCGGCTACCTCAGCCTGGACCGCGAGACGTCCACGCTCTCCGGCGGCGAGGGGCAGCGGCTGAAGATGGTGCGCCACCTCGGCTCCAGCCTCACCGGCATGACGTACATCTTCGACGAGCCGAGCGTCGGTCTGCACCCACGCGACGTGGGGCGCCTGGGCGATCTGCTGCTGCGGCTGCGCGACAAGGGCAACACCGTCCTGGTCGTCGAGCACGACCCGGACGTGATCGCGATCGCCGACCACGTCGTCGACATGGGCCCGGCGGCCGGTTCCGGCGGCGGCCTGGTCGTCTTCGAGGGCACGCCCGACGAGCTGCGGCGGGCCGACACCCTCACCGGACGGCACCTGCGCCGCGTCCGGGGCGTCAAGGAGGACCCGCGCCCGGCGACCGGCGGGCTCTGGATCAAGGACGCCGGTCTGCACAACCTCAAGAACGTCAGCGTGCGGGTGCCGACCGGGGTGCTCACCGCGGTCACCGGCGTCGCCGGGTCGGGCAAGAGCACGCTGGTGTCGAAGGTGTTCACCGCGGCGCACCCGGACGCCGTGGTCGTCGACCAGTCGTCCATCGGCATCTCGGGCCGCTCGACCCCGGCGACGTACCTCGGGATCATGGACACCGTGCGCAAGCTCTTCGCGCGGGAGACGGGCGCCGACGCGGGGCTGTTCAGCTTCAACTCCGGTGGTGCCTGCGAGCGTTGCCAGGGGCGCGGGATCATCTACAGCGACCTGGCGTTCATGGACCCGGTGACCACGACCTGCGAGGCATGCGCGGGCCGGCGCTTCAAGGACGAGGTGCTGCGCCTGACCGTCGACGGCCGGTCCGTCGCCGATGTCCTGGAGATGACCGCCGAGCGGGCGCTGGGCTTCTTCGAGCGCTTCGACGACACGGCGGTACGCGGACGCCTGGGCGCCCTGCGGGACGTGGGACTCACCTACCTGACGCTCGGCCGGCCGCTGAGCACCCTGTCCGGCGGCGAGCGCCAGCGCATCAAGCTGGCCACCCGGTTGCACCGTACCGGCACGACGTATGTCCTGGACGAGCCGACCACCGGCCTGCACATGGCCGATGTCGACGGGCTGCTCGCGCTGCTCGACCGGCTCGTCGACGCCGGGAACACGGTGCTCGTCGTCGAGCACAACCTCGACGTCGTCAAGCATGCGGACTGGGTCATCGACCTCGGCCCCGACGGCGGCAAGCACGGCGGGCGGATCGTCTTCGAGGGGACTCCGGCCGAACTGCTGCGGGCCGAGGGGTCGTTCACGGCACATCACCTCCGCGGCACTCTGGGCCGGTGGCGGGTGCGCGCCGCATGATGTGCGGGACCGCCCCGTCCGCGTGAGGAGAGTGGGTGGCCGGCAGGAAGGCCCTGGCCCGCCGCCCCGGCCCGCGTCGCGCCGAAGGCCTGGTCACCCACCTGGAACGCGCCCGGGTCGATGGGGGGCTCGCACTGCGCCAGGCCAGTGGGAGGCGTACGTGGAGGCGCTCGACGACCACGGCTGGGAGACGCTGGAAGGTGGAGGGCGGCGACATCCTCAAGACCGGCGACACGGTGTACGCGGGACGGGGCGGCCGGACCAACGCCGAGGGGGTGCGGTGCTGCGGGCTCCCGGACCCGGTTCACCGAGCACCCGAGGCGGGCCACGGCCTCCTCGACGCCCGCCGTCTCTCCGCGCGCGACTCGGCACCCGGACGGGTGATCAGCGCCACGTTCCGGAAGACGGCCACCGCGTCCTCGACGAAGCCGCTGACCGGGCGCCCCTCGCTCCTTCCGCGCTTCCTGCCGGTGCCGGAGGAGTCGGCCGCCCACGTGGTGCTCCTCGGCGGCGGGAAGCTGCTCCTGGCGGCGAGTGCGCCGAAGAGCGCGGAGCTGCTCGCCGGCCTCGGCTTCGACCCCGTTCCGGTGGACATCAGCGAGTTCGAGGAGCTCGAAGGATGTGTGACGTGCCTCTCAGTCCCGCTCCGTGGACCGCCCGCCTGGCCAGTAATGGGGCCTTTCTCGCGGGGGACCCGGGGGGAGGCGGTCTCACGGGCCCTTTACGGAGGGTTTAACCTACGGCAACGTAACCTACGAGACCGTAGGTAGTGCACCGCTCGCACTGCCCGTAAGCATCCCCGTCCCCGTATGGAGCACACGTGACGATCACCTCTCCCCACCTCGGCAGCAGCTCGGACAGCTGGACCGATGCCCGGCTGCTCTACGCGCTGGAAGAAGTGGTCGAGCAGGAACTCAACCGCCACCTCAAGGTGGCGAAGGACTGGATGCCCCACGAGTACGTCCCGTTCTCGGACGCCCGCAACTTCCCCGGCTTCTTCGAGGACGGCGAGGCGTGGGAGAAGGGCCAGTCCCCGGTCACCGACATCGGGCGCATCGCCCTCGTGGTGAACCTGCTCACCGAGGACAACCTCCCCAGCTACCACCACGAGATCGCCTCGCTCTTCGGCCGGGACGGCGCCTGGGGCACCTGGGTGCACCGCTGGACCGCCGAGGAGGGCCGCCACGGCATCGTGATGCGCGACTACCTCCTCGCCTCGCGCGCCGTCGACCCGGACGAGCTGGAACGCTTCCGGATGATCCACATGAGCGAGGGCTTCGAGTCGGACAACCGCCACTCGATGCTGCACTCCGTCGCGTACGTGGCGTTCCAGGAGCTGGCGACCCGCATCTCGCACCGCAACACCGGACACCAGTCCGGCGACCCGGTCTGCGACCGCATGCTGGCGCGCATCGCCACCGACGAGAACCTCCACATGGTCTTCTACCGGAACCTGCTCAAGGCCGCCTTCGAGCTGGCGCCGGACCTGACCATGCAGGCCGTGCGGGACGTGGTGGTCAACTTCCGCATGCCGGGCCACGGCATGCCGGGCTTCGAGCGGGCCGCCGCGCAAATGGCCATCGGCGAGGTCTACAACCTGCGCATCCACCACGACGACGTGCTCCAGCCCGTGCTGCGCCACCTCAAGGTCCTGGAGATCGACGGGCTCGGCCCCGAGGGGCTCCAGGCCCAGGAGGAGCTGGGCTTCTACATGGGCGGCCTCGACGCGGAGGCGTCGAAGTTCGACGAGAGGCTGGCCGCCCGCAAGGCCCGCTTGGCGGCCCGCAAGGCCTGACCCCGGGTCACGGACGGTCGCGCCGCATGGCCGATGGGCGTCCGGCCGCGGCCGTGCGGCGCGCTCGGGTGGGTGTGGGCGCGGCGGGGGGAGGCGGGGCCGGTGTGGTAACTCCCGGTGCCGTCGCTCGTCCGGGGCTGGGACTGGCGTATCGGCGGGCCTGGGACTGGCTTCCCCCAGGCCCGCCGCCCACGCCCCCCACCGAGGCGCGCCCTATACCGCCAAGCCCCAGCCCCCGGCCTGGCCCCCGCCGGCGCAGCGCAGCGGGCCCACCGCACGTCGCGCACCGCGCACCGCGCACCGCGCACCGCGGCGGCGCGTCAAGCGTGACGCGCGCGGCGTCTGAGGGCGTAGCGCTCCTTCTCGGAGAGGCCGCCCCAGACGCCGAACCTCTCGTCGTTGGCGAGTGCGTACTCCAGGCAGGCCGGGCGCATCGCGCACATCCGGCAGATGTCCTTCGCCTCACGCACCGAGCTCCCGGGCTCGGGGAAGAAGAAGTCCGCTCCGGTCTGTGCGCACAGCGCCTGCTCCTGCCAGGCGAGTTCGGGCTGGGCCGTCATGTCGATCTGCATGCCGTCGATACTGCCCCGGCGCGCGAAACAGGCGATCAACGAACGATCAACGACCCCCCGGGCCAGCGTTTCCCTCCCGGCCCCGCGCCGGATCCGAGGGCCTGGGCGAAGAGTCCGGGCGCCCGCAATCCGGCGTCCAAAGCCCGGGAGCCGGGGGGCCGAGCGCGATCGCCGACCGCCGGACCACACGCCGCCGGACCGATCACTGCTCGCCGACCGCCGCTCGCCGACCGGTGCCGACGGACCGGCGTCCCGTAAGCGCTGCCCATCGGCCGCCGCGCCGAAACGCTCGCCCCGGGCCCGCCGGACCTCCCGCCCCGACGGCTACGACTCCATCTGCTCACCGGGAGGCGCCGGCTGAAGCACCGCGAACCGCGCGCCCGCCGGGTCCGCCAGCTTCGCGAACCGGCCCACGCCCGCCATCTCCACCGTCGCCGTCCGCACCGAGCCGCCGGTCCGCTCGGCCTTGGCGACCGCGGCGTCGCACTCCTCCACCTGGAAGTACGGCAGCCAGTACGCCCCCGCCTCGGAGGGGTCGCTGTCGAGCGGCACCACGCCGCCGAACATGTCGTCGGAGGTGCCGTCGGCGGGGTGCACCATGGTGTACGAGCCCCCGGGGAAGGGCATCTCGGTGGTCCGCCAGCCGAACACCGAGCCGTAGAACGCGGTGGCCGCGGAGACGTCCGGGGTGAACAGCTCGGTCCAGATCAGACCACCCGGTTCGTTCAGGACATCGAGGCCCTTGAGGGTGCCCTGCTGCCAGACCGAGAAGGGCACACCGGCCACGTCGGCGAGGCCCGCCATGCGGCCGAGGTCGAGGACGTTCACGGGTTCGTAGAGCACTCTGCCGCCGGCCTGCTCGACCGACTTGACCGAGGCGTCCACGTCCGCCGCGCGGAAGTACAGCGTCCAGGAGGGCGGCGCCTCGTCCGCCGGGACGGCCATCGCTCCCGCCGCGGTCCTGTCCGAGATCTGGAACTGGCTGTAACCCCCCATCTCGGCACTGCCCCGCTGGAGCTCCCAGCCGAACAGCTCGCGATAGAAATCGCTGACGGTGCCGAGGTCGGGGGCGCACATGTCCGCCCAGACCGGAGCTCCCACGGGAAAACGGGTACTGATCATGATCGACTCCTTTGTCGCATCCATGGCCGCTGTCGTGTCCGTGCCGTTGTCGTGTCCGTGCCGTTGTCGTGTTTGCGCTGCGGTCGTGCCGTTGCCGCTGCCGTTGCCATACCGGTGTCGCGTCGCTGCTCGCCGGCACCGCTTCCTCTGCCGCTCCTTTGAGTCTGGCATCCCCCACTGACAGTCCGCCTGCCGCCACTTCATGAACGAGCAAGATTTTTGAGAGCGCTCTCAGTCACAACTCTTGACGCCTCAACCACCCGCCGCGACAGTGGTGCACCACCCCCCACAACCGCGCGGGAGACCTTCCGTGATATCGCGTCGAACGTTCCTGACCACCGCCGCCGGCGCCGCGGGCGCCCTCACCCACCCCCTCTGGGGCAGCGCTCTCAGCCCGAGCGCCCGGGCCGCGGGCAAGGCCGCGCCCGCCACCTGCGAACTCGCCCTGAAGAACGCGTCGCTCCCGGGCCGTGTGCACGCCTACGTCACCGGTCACGAACAGGGCACCGGCCGCTGGGTGCTGCTCAGGCCCGACGGCGGCGTCTACCGTCCCGAATCGCCCTCGGCGCCACACACCCCGCTGGCCGTCGACTGCGCCATACCGCTCGGCGCGGCCGGTTCGGCGCCGACCGTGCTGACGCTTCCCCAGATGTACGGCGCCCGCGTCTACTTCGTGCGCGACGACAAGCTGGACTTCTTCCTCAACCCCGGCCCCTCGCTGGTCGAACCGGCCTTCGCGACCCCGGCCGACCCCAACTACGCCCGCACCTGGTCGTTCTGCGAGTTCACCTTCAACCCGCAGCAGCTCTACGCCAACATCAGCTACGTCGACCTCGTCACCGCGCTGCCCATCGGGCTGACCCTGGAGGGCGACGCCACCCACACCGTCGCCCCGCTCCCCGCCGGCGCCGTGGACAAGATCGCCTCCGGTCTCGTCGCGCAGGCGGGGAAGGACGGGCAGCCGTGGGACGACCTGGTCATCAAGGGCGGTGGCGGAGGCGTCCTGCGCGTCATCTCGCCGCAGAACCTCATGGCGCCCTACTTCGACCGGCCCGACCAGATGCCCTTCCGCGACGTGTGGAACCGCTACATCGACCAGGTGTGGGACAAGTACCGCTCCACCGATCTCCGGATCGACCTCCAAGGCGGCCGCGGCGTGTTCACCGGGCGGGTCAGCGGTGACGTCCTGACGTTCAACGGCGGGCACTCCTTCGCCAGGCCGACGTCGAAGGACATCTTCACCTGCAACCACGGTCCGTTCGCCAACAACCCCGGTGACCCGGACGACAAGAAGGGCCTCCTCGCGCGGCTCGCCGCCGGGTTCAACCGCAGCCTCATGCTCACGCACCCGCAGCAGCCCAATGGCGTGACCGCCGCCGACTACTACCGGGGCGAGGTGACCAACCACTGGTCACGCGTGGTGCACGCCAACTCCCCCATCGGGTACGCGTTCCCGTACGACGACGTGCGTCCCGACGGGCAGCCGGACGTGTCGGGTGCGGCACACGACGGCAACCCCCGGCGGTTCACGGTGAGCGTGGGGTCCTGACGGCGCGCCCCCTCGCCGCCGCCCCGGCCCTCACGCCGAGGCCCGGCGCACCAGGGCCGTCGGCAGCACCACGTGCGCCGGGCCGGACGCGACGTCCTCGCCGTCCCTGCCGCGCAGCAGCATGCGGGCCATCAACGCGCCCATCTCCTCGATGTCCTGACGGACCGTGGTCAGCGGCGGGTCGGCCTGTTCGGCGACGGGCAGCATGTCGTCGAAGCCGACCACCGCCACGTCGTCCGGCACCCTCCTGCCCCGCTCCCGGAGCACCCGGAGGGCACCGGAGGCCGACAGGTCGTTGGCCGCGAAGACGGCGTCCAACTCCGGTACGCGGTGGAGGAGTTCCCGCATCGCCCGCTCCCCGCCGGCGGGCGTGAAGTCGCCCTCGGCGATCAGCCGCGGGTCCACGTCGGCCAGGACGTCACGGTAGCCGTCGCACCGGTCGACCGCGGAGGTCTGGTCGAGGGGCCCGGTGATGTGCGCGACGCGGCTGCGGCCGAGCCCGACCAGATGACGCACCGCCTCGCGCGCGCCGCCGCGGTTGTCGCAGTCGACGTACGAGGTGCCCGTCTCACCCGGCGCCCCCTGCGGCCAGCCGGGGCGGCCGCCGAACACGGTCGGCACCCCGGCGCGCCGGATGATGCCGGGCAGCGGATCGTCGAGGTGCAGGGAGAAGACGAGGGCGCCGTCGACATGTCCGCCGGCGAGATAGCGCCCGACCCGCTCATGGTCGTCCCGCCCCTCGGTGAGCAGCAGGACGAGCTGCACGTCCCGTGTGGTCAACTCCTTGCTGATGCCGCGTAGTTGCAGCGCGAAGAACGGGTCGGCGAAGACCCGGGTCTCGGGCTCGGCGATCACCACGGCGACCGCGTCGTGGCGCCGGGTGACGAGGCTGCGGGCGGCGCGGTTGGGGACGTAGCCGAGTTCGTCGACCGCGTGCCGCACCCTCTCGGCGAGCACCTCGCGCACCCCGGGGTCGCCGTTGACGACGCGGGAGACGGTGGCTCTGGAGACCCCGGCGTGGGCGGCCACGGCCTCCAGCGTCGGGCGCGGTTCCTCGGTCACCTTCGGTCACTCCTCCCTGGCGGCGTCACAGGGCATCTTCCCGTATCGGCGCGCCGCCGCCTCGGCGAGGGGTGCGGGCGGCCCGGACCGCCGGAACGGGGTTCCCGCCCCTGCCTGTTGGCAGAGTTGCCGCGGCCGTCAGCGGTGCCCCGGTCGGGTCCAGGGCCGACGTACCGGGGCCGCGGGCCGGCATGGGCCTGTCGTGCGGGCATGTCAGACGACCAGCACCGCGTGGCCGTGGAGACCGACGTCGAGGTCCCGGTCCGCGCCGACGGCGAGCGCTGGGCGGTCGGGGCCACCGTCCTCAACCGCGACGGCGCCGCCCTCGTCCAGAGGCGCGGCCCCGGCCGACGGCTCTTCCCCGACTGCCGGGGCATCGTCGGAGGCCACGTCGAGGCCGGCGAATCCCTGCTGGACGCGCTCGCCCGCGACATCGCGGAGGAGACCGGCCGGCGCCTGCGCCGCGTCCGACGCCGCCCCGGGACCACCACCTGGACCGGTGACGACGGATACGGGTACGGGACGCGGCACGAGGCCGACTACCTCGTCGAGATCGACGGCGACCTGGACCGTCCCGCCCCGGCACGGCCCCAGCACACCGCTCACGACTGGTTCGGCCCCGACGACCTCCCCCGCCTCAAGGGGAGCCGGGCCCCCGGTGATCGCCTCATCCACGATCTGATCGCGAAGGCCCTGCCCCCCCCCCCCCCCCCCCTCCCCCCCCCCCCCCCCCCCCCCGCGGCCCCCCCCCCCCCCCCCCCCCCCCCCCCCCCCCCCCGCCCGCCGCCCCCCCCCCCCCCCCCCCCGGCGCGCCGCCACGTACCGCAGAAGGCCGCCCGCCGTGCCGCCGTCGCACACCCGGTGGTCGAAGGTGAGCGACAGCTGCACCACGTGCCGCACCGCCAACTCCCCGTCGTGCACCCAGGGCTT
>NZ_JAFEXF010000184.1 GCF_016905445.1 Streptomyces sp. G44 | reverse complement strand
CCCCACGGGCGCGGGCGACTCCGCGGTCGCCGGGCTGCTCTCCGGGCTCGCCGAGGGGCTGCCCTGGCCGGACCGGCTGGCCCGCGCCCTCGCCCTGTCGGCGGCGACCGTGGCGGCTCCGGTGGCGGGCGAGTTCGACCGGGCGGCGTACGAGGACCTGCTGCCGCGGGTCACGGTGACCGGCCGCCCCGCGGCGGCCTGACGCGGCGACCGCCAAGAGCCGTATCCGCACCGCACAACGGGGCGCAGCGCCCCGGGAACTGGGGAGCATCGTGCCACTGGTCAGCACCGGCGAACTCGTCGGACAGGCCCGCGCGGCGGGCCACGGCGTCGCGGCGTTCAACGTCATCACCCTGGAGCACGCGGAGGCGATCGCGCTCGGCGCCGAACGCGCGGGCACCCCGGCGATCCTCCAGATCTCCGAGAACGCGGTGCGGTTCCACGGCGGCCGGCTGCCGGCCATCGCGGCGGCGACGGCGGCGGTCGCCCACGCCTCCCCGGCCCGCCTCGCCCTCCACCTGGACCACGTGACGGACGTCGAACTGCTGCGCGCCGCGCACCCGGAGGGCTTCAGCTCCGTCATGTTCGACGCGTCGAAGCTGGCGTACGGCGAGAACGTGAAGGCGACGGCGGACGCGGTGCGCTGGGGTCACGAGCGGGGCCTGTGGATCGAGGCGGAGCTCGGCGAGGTGGGCGGCAAGGAGGGCGAGGCCCCGCTCGACGCGCACACGCCGGGGGTGCGCACGGACCCGGCGGAGGCGGCCGCGTACGTCGCAGACACGGGCGTGGACGCGCTCGCGGTGGCCGTCGGCTCCTCGCACGCGATGACGGAGCGCACCGCGTCCCTGGACCACGAGTTGATCGCGTCCCTGGCGGCGGCCGTCCCCGTCCCCCTGGTCCTGCACGGCTCAAGTGGCGTACCCGACGCGGAGATCCGCCGGGCGATCGCCTCCGGCATGGTGAAGATCAACGTCGGCACGGCCCTCAACACGGCGTTCACGGGCGAGGTCCGCGGCTTTCTCGCGGCGCACGGGACGGTCGTCGACCCCCGGAAATACCTCGCCCCGGCTCGCGAGGCGATGGCCGGGACGGTGGCGGGGTTCCTGGGGCTGCTGGCGTAGCCCCAGGACGGGGGCTAGCCCTGGTCTCCCTCGACGAGCCACATCTGGTCGATGTTGGCGCCGGTCGACCCGCACAGGTCGCTCTGCTCGCAGGAGAGCGTGACGGTGTTGGTGCCCTTGGTGAGCTGGACCACCGCCCAGGTGTTGGTCCAGCCCTTCTCCCACTGCCCTTCCTCCGCGTGCGCGAAGTTCTTCATGTTCAGGGGACGGGTCTGCTTCTTGCCGTTGACGAGGATGGTGGCGTTGGAATCCTTGCCGGGCACGCCGTAGTTGACGCGCAGGCTGTAGGAACCGTCCTCCGGGATGCCGTCGACGGTCCACGTCACCTGGGCGCCGACCTTGTCGAACCCGGCGACGTACACCCCGCCGTCGGCCTTCGCGCCGGGGACGTCGGACGCGGTGGTGGTGCCGCCCTGCAACTGGAGGGCCTTCGCGTCCGTCTTCGGCAGCTCGGCCTGCTCCTTCTTCGGCTTCTTCGACGGCTTCTCGCTGGGCTGCACGGACGCGGCCCGCGACGACTTGCCGCCGGCCTGCGCGTCGCCGCCCTTGTCCTCGTCCTTGCCGCCGAAGAGCATGGCGGCGCCGATGCCGATGGCGACGACGGCCACCACCGCGATGGCCGCTATCAGCAGCCCCTTGGTGTTGGGCCCCCGGCCGCGGCCGCCGCCCGCGGGCGCGTACCGCGGCGCGGTGACGGGCGCGCCGCCGGGCTGCGCCTCGGGCGCGGTGTAGTGCGCGTTCGGCCGGCCGGGGGCCTGCTGCGGCTGCTGCGGCGGGACCTGCTGGCCGTACGTCTGCTGCCCGTACGTCTGCTGGCCGTGGCCCTGCGAGTACGGCCGCCGGTCGCCGACCGCTCTGACGTGGTTGTACGAGGACCGGGGACCCGGGTACCCATAGCCGCCCCCGCCGCCCGGCGGGGTCGCACCGGCCGCCTGTCCGTCCTCGTACAGGTAGCCGAACGGATCGTCGTCGCCCTGCGGCGCGCTCGGCGTGTTCTCGCCGTTATTGCCGGGCGTCATTCCCAGGTCACTCCCTCACATCGCTGACGCGGGGAGCCTACCCGGTCCGGCTGGGCCCATCGGGTGGTGTCGACCTCATCGACACCGTCAGCCGGCCCGCCGCTGCTGCTTGGCACGAGAGCGTTTCTCCACGTACATCCGCTGGTCGGCCGAGTGCAACACTTCGTCCGCCGACATCCCGCAGTGCGCCCAGCCGATGCCGAAACTGGCGCCCACCCGGACCGCCCTGCCGTCGACGCGGATCGGCGGGATGATCGCGTTGCGCAGCCGGACGGCGAGGTCCTGCGCGTCGGCGCGGCCGAGCCCGTCGGCGAGGACGACGAACTCGTCACCGCCGAGCCGCGCCACGGTGTCGCCGTCGCGCACCCCGCTGGTGAGCCTGCGCGCCACCTCGATGAGGACGGCGTCGCCGGTGTGGTGCCCGAAGCGGTCGTTGATCGACTTGAAGCCGTCCAGGTCGCAGAAGAGGACCGCGAGCCCCTTCGTCCCGTCGTCCACGTCACCGTCGCCGCCCGGCGGGGCGACGGTGTGGACGTGGTGGTCGAAGCCCTCCTCCTGCTGGAGCGAGGCGTGCCCGAAGTCGAAGCCGTGTTCGTAGGCGGCGTCGAGGGAGTCGACGGCGCTGGGCCGGCCCGCGTGCGGCCTGCGGCACAGCCGGGAGCTGAGCCGGGCCCGCAGCTCGGCGGAGTTGGGCAGTCCGGTGAGCGAGTCGTGGCTGGCCCGGTGGGCGAGCTGGAGCTCGCGGCGCTTGCGTTCCTCGATGTCCTCGACGTGCGTGAGCAGGAACCGGGGCCCGTCGGCGGCGTCGGCGACGACGGAGTTGCGCAGCGACACCCATACGTACGTCCCGTCGCGCCGCGCGAGGCGCAGCTCGGCGCGGCCGCCCTCGGCGGAGGTGCGCAGGAGCGTGCCGATGTCCTCGGGGTGGACGAGGTCGGAGAAGGCGTAGCGCCGCATGGCGGAGGCGGGGCGCCCGAGGAGGCGGCACAGGGCGTCGTTCGTCCGCAGGAGCCGCCCGTGCTGGTCGCCGCCCATCTCGGCGATGGCCATGCCGGAGGGGGCGTACTCGAAGGCCTGCCGGAAGGACTCCTCGCTGGCCCGCAGCGCCTGCTGCTCGCGCTCCAGGCGGACCAGGGCGCGCTGCATGTTGGCGCGCAGCCGGGCGTTGCTGATCGCGATGGCGGCCTGGAAGGCGTACATCTGGAGGGCCTCGCGGCCCCAGGCGCCGGGCCTGCGGCCGTTGCGCGGCCGGTCCACGGAGATCACGCCGAGCAGTTCGCCGCCGGCCGCCCCGGTCGCGTACATGGGGGCGAAGAGCCGGTCGGCCGGGTGCCACTCGTCCTCGAAGCGGGGCTCGGGGCCTTCGGTGTACCACTGCGGGACGTCGTCGTCGTCGAGGACCCAGCCCTCGGTGTACGGGATGAAGCGCAGGGCGCCCCAGGGCTCGCCCATGGCGAGGCGGCGCTCCCAGGCGTCGCGGGAGCCGACGCGGCCGGTGATCAGGGCCTCGGCGGAGGAGTTGCCCGCGAAGGCGGCGACGACGAGGTCGCCGTCCGGGCGCACGAGATTGACGCAGGCCAGCTCATAGCCAAGGCCGTTGACGACGCCGTCGGCGACGGTCTGCAGCGTGTCCGCCAGGCTCCGGGCGGTGTTCAGCTCCGCTACCACCTGATGCAGCTGCCGCAGGGTCGCAAGACGGACGTACGGCTCCGACTCGGTCTCCATGCTCGTTCTCCCCGAGACCTCGACAGCAATCCAGGATGCGCGGCGCCCGCAGTGACTTTCTGTGCCCTTGTGCCCTCAGTGTCTTATTGCCACCGTCACTGAATCACAGCGAGCTGCCCACTCGGTACACAGGGTCAACAAAATATGGGTCCTGTGACTCAAGTCACAGGTGGGGCACCGCCGTTGGTCCAGACCCCCGGTCCGGCGCACCGCCTCACACGGCACCGCGTGCCACCTCTCTCGGCCCTCGGTCCTAGGACTCCTCTCGGCCGCGGGGCCGATGTGGCGCGGGGGCCGTCCGGGCTAGCGTCGACCCCGTGGCTCACGTATTGAAGACTCCCCCGGCTCCCCCGGCCCCGCCTTCCTCCCGTCACCCGTCGCCGGGTGGGCATGCTGATGGGGTGAGCAACGACGAGTTCCGCGCGGCGATGTCCCGGCTGGCGGCGGGCGTGGTCCTGGTGACGGCGCGCGAGCCGGGCCTGGACCCCGACGACCCGGGCGCGCCCGCGGGCGAGGACGTGGGCATGACGGCGACCGCCTTCCTCTCCGTCTCGCTGGACCCGCCCCTGGTCATGGTGAGCCTGCGGGAGGGCTCCCGGATGGACGATTTGCTCGCCGAGCAGCCGCTGTGGGCGGTCTCGGTGCTGTCCGAGAGCCAGCGGCACGTGGCGGGCCGCTTCGCGATGAAGGGCCGCATCAGCGACCGGCTGCTCTTCGAGGACATCCCCTACGTACGGGGTACGGAGTCCGGCGCCCCGCTCATCGGCGGCGCGCTCTCCACGCTGGAGTGCCGCACGGAACAGACGGTGACCGCGGGCGACCACACGCTGGTCATCGGCCGCGTGCTGACCGCGTCGCTGCCGAGCGGGGAGGGGGGCCCGTTGCTGTACTTCCGGGGCCGCTACCGCCAACTGGGCTGAGCCGCGCCCCTGACGGGGGCGCTCACCTCAGCCCCAGCCCTGCCCCGACCTGCCCCGCTTCGTCTCGCTCCGCTGCTTTTTGTTCCGCAGCCTTCGTTCGTTGATGCCCCGCGGGACCTTGGTCGCGCGCCGCGGCTTCGGCGGCGGGGCCGTGGCCTCGGCGAGCAGGGCGGCGAGCCGGGCCGCGGCCATCTCCCGGTTCCGCCACTGGGACCGGTGCTCACTGGCCCGCACGCTGATGACGCCGTCGACGAGCCGGGACGCGAGCCGCTCCAGGGCCCGCCGCTTCCACACCTCGGGCAGCGCGTCGGTGTTCGCCAGGTCGAACCGCAGCTCGACCTGGGAGTCACTGGTGTTGACGTGCTGACCGCCCGGCCCGGACGACCGCGAGAAACGCCACATGAGCTCGGCCTCGGGCAGGGAGACGGAGCCACGGATGACATGGGGACCGGACATGCCCCCATGGTCCCGCGCCTGTCGGGCCCACGTCACGCCGTTTTCCCGCACCCCTCGCCCGCACCCCTCGCGCCCCCGGCCCCAGAGTCCCCGGGTAAAGAAAGTAAAGCCATGCGGAACCTTCGGGACATCGGTCGGCGTTGGTACCGGTGAAGGTAGCTTCGTCCCCAGTACGAAGCCCGTACGCACCGCTTTCACGCGGTGCGTCGCAAACGAGGGAAGGGACTCCCGACAATGGCAGTAAGCCTGTCCAAGGGTGGCAACGTCTCGCTCACCAAGGAGGCTCCGGGCCTGACCGCCGTCACCGTGGGGCTCGGCTGGGACGTCCGCACCACCACCGGCACCGACTTCGACCTGGACGCCTCCGCGATCGCGGTGAACACGCAGGGCAAGGTCTACTCCGACCAGCACTTCGTCTTCTTCAACAACAAGGCGACACCGGACCAGACCATCGTCCACACCGGTGACAACGTCACGGGCCAGGGCGAGGGCGACGACGAGCAGATCAACGTCAACCTCGAAGGCCTGCCGGCCGACATCGAGAAGATCGTCTTCCCGGTCTCGATCTACGACGCGGAGAACCGCTCGCAGAACTTCGGCCAGGTGCGGAACGCGTTCATCCGCATCATCAACCAGGCCGGCGGCACCGAGATCGCCCGCTACGACCTCTCCGAGGACGCCGCCACCGAAACCGCCATGGTCTTCGGCGAGCTGTACCGCAACGGCGCGGAGTGGAAGTTCCGCGCGGTCGGCCAGGGCTACGCCTCGGGCCTGGTCGGCATCGCCCAGGACTTCGGTGTGAACGTCTGACCGGACGTCACCAGCGCGCGCTGATCTCCCAGAGGGCCCCGGCACCCGTGCCGGGGCCCTCTGGCGTACAGACGTGGCGCACGGGCAGACCCCCACAGGCCCACGCAGTCCCACGTACGTCCACGTACGCCCACTCACCCACACCCCCGCTAGTATGATTTCCGTAATAGTCCGTGGACCTGAAGACCGCAGCCGGAGGAGGACAGCACCCGTGGCCGACGTCGCCGCACGGAACGCCTGGACCCGCGCCACACTGCCCCTCTGCCTCCTCGGCGTCCTCGACGCCGAGGAGAAGAGCTACGGCTACGCCCTGCTCGGCCGTCTCGTCGACGCGGGACTCGAAGGAGTCAGGCCCGCGACGCTCTACCCCGCCCTCACCCGCCTCGAAGAGGAAGGCGCCGTCGAGGTCGAGTGGGGCGCCGGCGACGGCGGCCCCGGGCGGAAGTACTACCGGATCACCGAGGAGGGGCGGGCGAGACTGCGGCGTGACCGGGCCGCGTGGGGTGACTTCACCCGCACCGTCTCCTCGCTCCTCGGCAAGGGGGACGACAGTGGCCAAGCCACCGACGACACGCACGGCTGACCTCGTCTGGGACCGCGAGGAGGACGAGGAGTGGGCCGACACCGTCCATGTGCGGCTCGTGCTCGACCACGACGCGCCCGCCGGCCTCGCCGCCGAGGTGCTCGCCGAGGCCCACCAGCTCGTGCACGAGGCCGGGCTGCCCGCCCAGGAGGTGCTCGGCGAGCCCGAGGCGTACGCGCGTACCGTCGCCGCCGAGCGCATCAGCGAGGCACACCGAGCCAAGGTCGACCCGCGCGGCCTGACACCCGGCGAGCGGGTCTGCGCCTGTCTCGGGACGCTCGGGTTCATCGGGTTCATGCTGGGCCTCGTGCAGTGGGTCGAGGACGGGCTGTGGGTGACGGCCAGCTGGGCCTCGGCCGCCGGCTACGCGACGGTCGGCGCCGTCGTCCTCGTCGGCACCCTGGCCTTCGTCGCCCGCGCCGCCGGACACATCCGGGGCATGTGGGGCTTCCTCGCGGGCACCGCCTGTGTGTTCGCCGGCGGGATCGCCGTCGCCACCAACGCCCCCGGCGAGCCGCTGTTCGACGTGCCCGTACCGGTGCTGATGGCGGCCTGCGTCGCCTGGACCGTCGGGGCCTACGCGTTCCCGCAGGCCACCCTCGACCGCTGGTTCGCACCGCGTCCGCACGCCGACGACGAGCAGTGGCTGGCGCGGCTCGAAGGGCTGCTGCGCGGACGGCACGCCATGCCGGCCGCCGAGGCGCGCGGCCATGTGCGCGAGGCCGGGGAGCATCTCGCCGGGGCGGGCGGCGGGCACGCCGAGGACGTCTTCGGCGACGTCGAGGTCTACGCCTTGCGGCTCGCCGAAGGGCCCCGCAAGCGTCGCCGCGTCGCCCGGCACAAGATGTACCGCGCGGCCGCGGTGGCGGCGATGTTCGCCGTGCTCGCCGTCGTCGAGGTCGTCGAAGCGGGCCGCTTCACGGGCTGGGTCGCCTGCTACGTCGGCGCGTCCGGCGCCTGGCTCTGGACCCTGGTCGCCGAGTGGCGCGAGTCCCGGCGACCGGCCGGGACGCAGCCGCCCCGCTAGCCCGGCAGGCTGCCCGGTCAGGGGCGCTCGGGCTTTCCGTCGCCGTACAGCCAGTCACCCCAGATCCGGCTGACCTTCTCGCGCGCCTCGTCGCCGCCCGCGTGCTTCTCGACGTACTCGGTGAAGTCCCTGGTGTCCGCGTTCCCGTGCCGGTACGTCTTCGCCCAGCCCTGGATGATGTCGTAGAACGCGTCGTCGCCCACCGCCCGGCGGATCTTGTGGATGACCATCGCGCCGCGCTCGTAGACCGGCGCGTCCGAGATGTGCGCGGCGTCCGTCGGCCGGGCGGGCGGGAAGGCCCAGATCGCCTCGTTGTCCTCGGCGTCCTCGTAGAAGTCGCCCTCGTACAGCGCCTTGAAGGTCTCCTGCGCGCTGTCGCCGCCCTGGTCCTCCTCGTACAGCCACTCCGCGTACGTCGCGAAGCCCTCGTTGAGCCACATGTCGCGCCAGGACTTGGGCGTGACGGAGTCGCCGAACCACTGGTGGGCGATCTCGTGGACGACGAGCCCGGTCTCCGGGGCGCCGGGGAACACGGGACGGGTCTGCGTCTCCAGGGCGTACGCGGCGTCCTCCTCGCGGTCGACGATCGCGCCGGCCGAGGAGAACGGGTACGGTCCGAAGTTGTACTCCGCCCACTCCAGGATGTCCGGGATCTTCGCGAGGACCTTCTTGCCCGCCTTCGCCTGCGAGGGGTCGACGGCCGTGACGACCGGCAGCCCGTCCTCCGTCGCCGACGTCTTCATCTCGTACTCGCCGATGGCGACGGTCGCCAGATAGCTCGCCATCGGTTCGGCGCTGTGCCAGGCGAAGGTGGTGCGGCCGTTCTTGGTCGACTCGCGGGTCAGCTCGCCGTTGGAGACGGCCGTCAGCCCCTTGGGGACGGTGACCTCTATGTCGTACGACGCCTTGTCGCTGGGGTGGTGGTTGCCCGGGAACCACGCCATGGAACCGGCCGGCTGGCCGAGCGCGAGCGCGCCGTCCGCCGTCTTGAGCCAGCCCTCCTCGGAGCCGTCGGCGTCGGTGATGGTCTCGGGGGTGCCGGAGTAGCGGACGGTCGCCACGAACGTCTCGCCCCGGTCCAGCTCGTCGGCCGGGCGGACGCGCAGCTCCTGGCCGGCGCGCTGGAACCGGGCCGCCTTGCCCTCGACGGTGATCGCCGAGACGTCCAGCCCCTTGAGGTCGAGGTTGAAGGAGCTGAGGTTCTTCGCGGCGCGGGCGGTGATCTCGGCGGTGCCGGTGAGGTGGCGCCCGTCCGGGTCGTAACCGAGGGTCAGGGCGTAGTGCGTGACGTCGTAGCCGCCGTTGCCCAGCTTCGGGAAGTACGGGTCGCGCACACCGTCCGCGCCGGGTGTGCCGTCCACGCCCGAGCCGCCGCACCCGCTGACGGCGAGGAGCAGCGCGAGGGCGCAGGCGACGGTACGGGGCACGGTGGCGGTACGGGGCACGGTGGCGGCTCGCACGGCCGGAGATCGCAGGTCCACGCCGGTGATCTTATGCGGCAATTGTTCGGTGTTGCCTGCGGTCCGGCCCGGTCCGCACACGGCCCACGCCTCACGGCACCCGGCACCCGGCGCCCGGCACCCGGCACCCGGCGGCACGGCGTGGCTCAGTGGCCGAGGGCCGCGACGCCCGCCTTGGCGAACTTCTCGTCCAGGTCGCCGCTCGGGGCGCCCGCGACACCGATGCCCGCGATGGGCGCGCCCTTGGCGGTCACCGGGGCGCCGCCCGCGAGGAACAGCGTGCCGGGGATGTCCTTCAGGTTGGGGGCCTGCTCCAGGCGCTTGGCGAGCTCGGAGGTGGGCGCGTTCCAGGAGACGGCGGTGTAGGCCTTCTTCCCGGCGGACTCGTACGACTGCGGGCCCGCGCCGTCGCCGCGCAGTGTGACGACGGTGTTGCCGTTGCGGTCGACGACGGCGACGGTGACGCGCTGGTTCTCCTTCTCCGCGGCGTCCAGGGCGGCCTGCGCGGCCTTCGTGGCGGCGGCGACGGTGAGGTGCGTGGTCCGTGTCAGGTTCTTGTCGCCCGCGTCGGCGGTGACGGCGGCCCTGGCGGCGGCGTCCGGGGTGCCGGCGCTGGCGGAGACGGCACCGAACGTCCCGGCGCCGAGGGCGGCGACGGCGACGGCACCGGTGAGGACGCGGGTGCGGCGGGAGATCTTCTGCATGGGAGCTCCTGGGCTGGGCGTGAAGTGGGTGGGAGGGGGGAGGGCCGAGGGGGCGTGCCTCCCCGGCTGCTCACCTCAATCCTCTGGCCGGCCCCGGCCCGCACCCCTCGGCGTACCGGCTGGACGCCGCGAGCGGCTCGGCCGACACGGGGGTCAGCCGATCGGCTGACCCGCGTCTGATCCCGCCGGGCCACAATGAGGGTGCTCGCGCGGGCTTTCGCGCAGGGTGGGCACGCAGCACGTTCGCGCAACCGCAACCGCAGTCGCAGTCGCAGTCGCAGTCGCAGTCGCAGTCCGACGAGGGCGTTCACGGATACGAGAGGGGGCCCCGCAGTGGCACGACACGCGTCAGCCCAGGCCCCAGCCCCAGCCCAGGCCCCGGACCGGGACCCGGATACGGACCCCGTGGCCGTGGAGGCGAGGACGCCCGACCCCGACGCCCGCTGGCTCGCGGCCGTCATGCACACGGCGTTCTTCCTGCTCCTCGGCTCCTCGCTGGCGCGCTTCCTGCTCCGGCACCCCGGCGAGCCCCGCACTCCGTGGATCATCGCCCTCTCGGTCTGCCTGGCACTGCTCTACGTCTCCGGCCCCGCGCTCGGCACCCGCCCCACCCCGCACCGCCTCGCCTGGCTGGTCCTCGTGGTCGCCGTCTGGAGCGTCCTCGTCAGCCTCGCACCGAGCTTCGCCTGGTGCGCGGTGCCGCTGTTCTACACCGGGCTCCGCACGCTGCCGCCCCGCGCGGCCCTGCTCCTGGTGGCGGTCCTGACCGCCTTCGTGGTCACCGCGCAGGTGCAGCTCGCGGGCCGCTTCGACCCCGACCTGCTCCTCGCGCCGCCCGCGTGGGCGGCGGTGGCGAGTGCCGTCTTCCTCTACATGCAGCGCCAGGCGGCACGTCAGCGCGAACTCATCGACGACCTCCTCCGGACCCGCCGCGAACTGGCCGCCACCGAACGCCGCGAGGGCACCCTCGCCGAACGCCAGCGCCTGTCCATGGAGATCCACGACACCCTCGCGCAGGGTCTGTCCAGCCAGCAGATGCTGCTCCAGGCCGCCGACCGCCTCTGGGACACGGACCCGGCGAAGGCCCGCGCCCACGTCCGTACCGCCGAGTCGATCACCGAACGCGGGCTCGCCGATGCCCGCCGCTTCGTGCACGACCTGGCGCCCGCCGACCTCGCGGACGGCGGCGGCCTCACCGAGGCCCTGCGGGCGCTGGCGCGGCGGGAGTCGGACGCGACGCTGTCCGTCCGCTTCCACGCGGAGGGCACGCCGGTCCCGCTGCCGGACCGGGTCGGCTCGGCACTGCTGCGGATCGCGCAGGGCGCGCTGGCCAACGTACGCGAACACGCGCACGCCACGACGGCGGCGCTGACCCTCACCCTCCTGGGCGACCAGGTGGTCCTGGACGTGGCGGACGACGGCCGCGGCTTCACCCCGCCCGGGGCGGGGGAGCGCGTGGCGGGCGAGCCCGCGGCAGGTGCGTCCGCGGCGGGCGTACGGGGCCACGGTCTGCCCGCGATCCGCGCGCGGGCGGCCCAGCTCGGCGGCGCCCTGACCATCGAGTCGGCGCCGGGCGAGGGCACGGTCCTGTCCGTATCGATCCCGCTGGAGCCCGCGTCATGACCCCACCCCGCCCGCCGGTACGTCTCCTGGTCTGCGACGACCACGTCGTCGTACGCGCGGGCCTGCTCGCCCTGCTCGGCAGCGCGCCGGACATCGAGGTGGTCGGCGAGGCGGGCACGGGCGAGGAGGCGGTCGCCCTGGCCGCCAAGCTGACGCCGGACGTGGTCCTGATGGACCTCCAGCTGGGCGAGGGCATCGACGGCGTGGAGGCGACGCGCCGCATCACGTCGCCGTCCCCCGGCGCCCCGCCCCATGTCCTGGTCCTGACGACCTACGACACGGACGCGGACATCACACGGGCGATCGAGGCGGGCGCGACGGGCTACCTGCTCAAGGCGGAGCGCCCGGAGGAACTCTTCTCCGCGATCCACGCCGCGTCCCAGGGCCGCACCGCGCTCTCACCCCCGGTCGCCTCCCGCGTCATGGCCCGCATGCGCGCCCCGGGGCCCACCCTCACCGACCGGGAACGCGACATCCTCGGCCAGCTCTCCCGGGGCCTGGGCAACCGTGACATCGCCCGCGCCCTGTTCATCAGCGAGGCCACGGTGAAAACCCACCTGAGCCGCATCTACGACAAGCTCGGCGTCGACACGCGAGCGGGCGCCGTGGCGGTGGCGAAGGAGCAGCGGCTGCTGCCGTGAGGACGGCCGGGGCGTGACACCATCGATCCGTGCTCGACATCGGCTACGCCCTCTCCGCCCGCTTCCCGGACCCCCCTGAGCTGGACTACAGCCGGGCGGATGTCCACACCCTGCGTCACGACCTCTTCTGCGGGGACGTGTACCTGGCGGACACCAAGGCGGACCGGGAACTGTCCACAGCCTGGGGATGGGTGCCCGTCCTGGACTTCGCGTGGGCGCTGTGCGACATCGTGGAGAGCCTGGACCAGGATCCCCTCGGCAGCCGGGCCTCCCGCCCCCAGTACGCGGAACTGGACTTCACGGAGTCCACCGACCGCATGCTCTTCGCCCGCCGCTTCGGGTGGGTGGACATCGAGGCGGACTGGATGGATCCCGAGGAGCCGCCGCTGAGCTTCTCCCACGCGGAGCTGCGGCGGGAGGCGCGGGACTTCCTCCACGACGTCATCGCGGACCTCACGGACCTCCACGAGTCGCTCGCGGGCAACCCCGCGGTCTGGTCCCTCCAGTCCCGCTACCCCCGCCTCTGACCTCCGGCGGCCGGGCGGCATCCCTTGCCCCGCGGTGAGCGGGCACCCCGGGGTACCCCCTGCCCCGCCGCGAACGAGTAACCCGGCGGCATCCCCTGCCCCGCCGCGAACGGACACCCCGGGGTACCCCCTGCCCCGCCGCGAACGAGTAACCCGGCGGCATCCCCTGCCCCGCCGCTCCGCGCCGGATGTCTCCCACCCACCCGCCCGTCAACCGGCGTCGAGATGTCGAGGTAGGGGCGGGGGCGGGGGCCGTTAACCGGCGGCGGGATGTCGGGGGAGGGGGGGGGGGGGGGGGGGGGGGGGGGGGGGGGGGGGGGGGGGGGGCCCGGGGGGGGGGGGGGGGGGGGGGGGGGGGCACGGGGGGCGGGGGGGGGATCGGGGTGCGTCCCGCCTCCGTGGTCATGCTGGCCCGTCTCCTCGCACTCCGGCTGCCGGAACGCTCGGCCCGGCGAGGCTCCGTGCGCGTCACTCTACGGCCAGACGCGGGCCGCGCGGGAACCCGGTGCGGGGCCCGGGGTGATCTGCCCGGATCATCCCCCTACCCTCGGGTAATCGTGTCTGGCAGGCTTCGGCCATGACTGCCCGTGCCGCGGACCGTGCCGCAGACAGGGCCCGTTACGACCGGGCCACCGCACACCTCGACGCGCCCCTGGCAATCGTCGACCTGGCCGCTTTCGACGCCAACGCCGACGATCTCGCGCGCCGGGCCGGCGGCAAGCCGATCCGCGTCGCCAGCAAGTCCGTGCGGTGCCGGGCCCTGCTGGAACGGGTCCTGGCCCGCGAAGGCTTCGCCGGGATCATGTCGTTCACGCTCGCCGAGTCGCTGTGGCTGGCCCGTTCCGGCTTCGACGACGTCCTGCTCGCCTATCCCTCCGCCGACCGCGCCGGTTTCGCCGAGCTGACCGCCGACCCGAAGCTGGCGGCGGCCGTGACCGTGATGGTCGACGACCCGGCGCAGCTGCGGCTCATCGACGAGGCCAGGGGCGGCGGGGCCGAAGAGGTGCGGGTCTGCCTGGAGTTGGACACCTCGTTCCGGCCGCTGGGCGGCAAGGTGCGGATCGGCGCGCTGCGCTCACCGCTGCACTCCCCCGCGCAGGTGGCCGCCCTCGCCCGGGCGGTCACCCGGCGGCCCGGTTTCCGGCTCGTGGGCGTCATGGCGTACGAAGGGCATGTCGCGGGGGTGGGTGACGCGGTGGAGGGGCACGCGGCGCGCTCGCGGGCGATCCGGCTGATGCAGGCCGCGGCCCGCAAGGAGCTGGCGGAGCGCCGGGACCGGGCCGTCGCCGCCGTGCGAGCGGTCGCGCCGGACCTGGAGTTCGTCAACGGCGGCGGGACGGGCAGCGTGCAGCACACCGCGGCCGAGCGCGCCGTCACGGAGATCGCCGCGGGGTCGGGGCTGTTCGTGCCGCGGCTCTTCGACCACTACACGTCGTTCAGCGGGCGCCCGGCCGCGCTGTTCGCGCAGCCCGTGGTGCGCAGGCCCGGTCCGGGCACCGTGACGGTGCTGGGCGGCGGCTATCCCGCGTCGGGGGTCGCGGGCCCCGACCGCTCTCCGGTGCCGTACCTCCCGGAGGGGCTGCGGTACGACCCGCAGGAGGGGGCGGGCGAGGTGCAGACGCCGCTGCACGGGCCTCCGGCGGACGATCTGCGGATCGGCGACAAGGTGTGGTTCCGGCACGCGAAGGCCGGGGAGCTGTGCGAGCGGTTCGAGGCGCTGTGTCTGGTGGAGGGCGACCGGGTGACGGGGAGCGTTCCGACCTACCGGGGTGAGGGCCGCACCTTCCTGTGACCTCGCGCGCGCCTCACGAGCCCGGCGTGGCGCCGACGTCCTCGCCGACGCCGCCGCCCGTCGCGCTGTCGTCGACCGAGCGGATGCCCTTGACGATGCGGTCCATGTCGGAGAGGGGCGGCGCGTCATCGGCGACGTCGATGGAGAGGCGGACGACGACCATCGGTTCGGAGCCGATGCTGGACTTGAAGGCGACCGACTGCACGTACCCTCCGGCGCCCTTGCCGGTCCGCACCTTCCAGCGGACGTAGTAGCCGCTGCGGCCCGCGACGGCGACGGTCCCCTCCTTGACCTTCCGGTGTCCGCTCACGCCGCCGTAGTGCTCGTTGTCGAGGACGTCCTTGCCGTAGGCGCTGTCGGTCGCGTCCTTGATGTCGCTCCTGGCCAGCGCCTTGGGGGATGTCTCGTCGGTGGCGGTCACCGTGTGCGAGGTGACCTCGCCGTAGCGGCAGATGCCCGAGTCGCCGGGACAGTCGTAGGTGTCCGGCGTCTGGAGGGTCGGTTCGTCGTTGACGGCGCCCTCGGCCTTCTCCCAGCCGTCGATGACGGGGAGCGTGATGCCGTTGAGGTCGTCGACGAGGACGTTCGGGTCGGCCGTCGGCGAGGCCGACTTCGACTCCGTGGCGGTCGGCGTCGGGTCGGTGGTGGCCGACGTGGCCGGCGCGGGGTCGTCGGCCCGCGTCCCGCCGTCGTCCTCGCCGAGCACGACGACGCCGGTGACGATCGACGCGACGAGGACGGCTCCGGCGGCGGCGAGCGCGATGATCTTCGCTCGGCCGCCGCCGGACGGGGACACCGGCGCGATGACCGCGGTCGCGGCTGGATCGCCCGCCACACCCGCGCCGAGGGGATCG
>NZ_JAFEXF010000183.1 GCF_016905445.1 Streptomyces sp. G44 | reverse complement strand
GCCGGTCCCGGGCCGCGCCGCCCGTCACGGCGCCCCCTCCCCCGCCGTCACCGCCGCACGCGGGGCGCCGCGAAAGCTCAGCGTCCGGTAGACCGAGACGCCGCCCGCCAGCTCCGCGCACGCCTGGGAGGCCGCCGTCACGCGGCGGGTGTACGCGGGGTCGGTGGCGTCGAGCAGGACGCCGAGGGTCGTACCGCTGTGCCCGACCGCCACGCCGAGGCCGCCGACCTCGCGGCAGACGGCGCGCATCGGCTCCAACAGCCTTTTGTGGCGCAGGCGTTGGTTCATCAGGGCGCTGCGGGTGGCGACGCGGCCGACCTCCGCGAGGTCCCGCGCGCGCACCGCGTCGGTGAGCCGCGCGAGCAGGGCGGCGTACGCCCCGCGGTCCGCGGCGGTGAACGGTTTGGGGATGCGGTTGAAGTCCACGGTGTCGACCGAGCCGCCCTCGTCGACGCCGACCACGGCCATGGCGGGCAGCGACCCGAGGACCGCGCGCAGCCGCACGCTGCGGTGGTGGAAGGCGACGATCGCGGGGTAGAGCACACCGTCGGTGGGTTCGATGCGGGACAGGAGCCGTTCGATGCGGGCGGGTGGCATGGGGACGCCGAGGGCCCTGCCGACGGCCCGCGCGGTGGCGACCAGGTCGGCGGAGGAGCTGGCGAGCCCCTTGCCCTCGGGGATGACGCTGCTGACGGTGAGGGTTCCCCCGCGCGCGGACCGCGCGCCGCGCGGCGCCAGGTCGGCGATCATGCGGGCCAGCCGCAGCGCCTTCGTCTTGTGCGGCGGCCAGACCTCCAGCTCGCCCGACACGGACTCCTGCCGGTAGGTGGCCATGCTCCAGCGGGCGACGGGCAGCGTCACGAGGAAGTCCCCGTCCTCCTCGGGCAGCACGCCCTGGAGCAGCTCCCCGAAGGTGCCGAAGGCGGTGCCGACACCGGTCACCCTCTCTGGTCCGGCCCCTCTCGGCGGCCCCTGACGCGGCAGCCGGGCCCTCGCTCCGGCCTCCTGGGACAGCTTCACGCGACTCCTCTCGACATGGCGGGGCGTGACTCGGCGCCCGCCTCTCCCGGACAGTGTGCCGACCTTACTCGGTCTTGACAATCATTTTCATCTGGTGTGATGCTCTCGGCGTCTTTCTTCCGCTCCGACGTCCCGACGGGGGATCCGCGTCATGCATCCACACATCGCCGAAGCGGTGAAAAAGCCCGACCTCATATCCCTCGAACCCGACCTGGCCTGCCTCCGGTTCGAGACCATGAAGATCTACTCGGCTCTCGGAGCCGTCCGCCACCTCCTCGACACGGGCGCCGTCCGACCCGGCGACACCCTGATCGACAGCTCCAGCGGCATCTACGCCCAGGCCCTGGCGCTGGCCTGTCACCGCTACGGCATGAAGTGCCACATCGTCGGGTCCACCACCGTGGACCGCTCGACCCGCGTCCAGCTGGAGATACTCGGCGCCACCCTGGAACAGGTCGCGCCCTCCAAGGACCTGCGCCTGGACCAGGAGCTGAGGGTGCGGCGCATCGCCGAGATCCTGGCCGCCAACCCCTCGTACCACTGGATGCGGCAGTACCACGACGCCATCCACTACTACGGCTACCGCGAGGTCGCCGCGTCGATCGACGCCGACATCCCGACGGGCCCCCTCGCGCTCGTCGGCGGCGTGGGGTCGGGCGCCTCCACCGGGGCCATCGCCACGTATCTGCGCGAGGCCGGGCGGGACGTGAAACTCGTCGGCGTACAGCCCTTCGGGAGCGTCACCTTCGGCTCCGAGCACGTCGCCGACCCGGACATGATCATCGCCGGGATCGGCAGCGCCATCGAGTTCCGGAACGTCCGGCACGACCTGTACGACCGCGTGCACTGGGTCAACTTCGACTGCGCCGTCTCCGGAGCGGTCGCCCTGCTGCGCACCAGCGGCATCTTCGCCGGACTCTCCGCGGGCGCCGCGTACCTGAGCGCCCTGTGGGAGCGGCGCGGGGACGGCTCGCGCACGTACGTCTTCATCGCGGCCGACACGGGCCACCGCTACGTCGACAGCGCCTACGCCCGGCACGAACAGGCCCTGGACATCGACACGTTGAAGCCGCACGAGATCACCTCGCTCGACCGGCTGCGCCACCCCTGGTCCACCACGGCCTGGCCCGCCACCCCCTGACCTTTTGACCGCCGACCGCTTCGGCCCCCTCAACACCCCCGCATATCAAGAGAGAACACCATGTCGCGTCCCATACCCCCGCCCCACACCACCGTCGCGGAGCTGACGGAGGCCGTCCTCGCGGGCGAGCACGGCCCCGATCCGGCCGACCTCACCGTCACCAGCGCGTTCTGGCTGTACAACACGACCCGGCTGGCCGGCGGCGACGTCACCTACCACAACCACTACCTGCTGCTGCGCGTCGGTGACTCCTTCGGCGCCTGCTCCTTCGAAGCGGGTGAACTCGCCCCGGAGTTCTGCGAGAACGCCTCCGGCCACTCCCTCGACAAGCTGCTGCGCGACGAGTCCACGCCGGTGCGGACCGCCGCCCTCGACGCCTATCTGTCCCGGGTGCGCCCGCACCGCGACGCCGACGACGCCGAGCGCGTCATGCTGCCCACCGGCACGCCGGAGGTCCGCGCCGAGGCGCGCGACGCCGCCGTGGCGGGACTGCTCGACATCGAGCCCGGCGCCAAGGTCGCCCTGATCGGCGTCGTCAACCCGCTGGTCGCGGCGATCCGGGAGCGCGGCGGCGTCTGCCTGCCCTGCGACCTGAACCTGCGGACGACCGCGTGGGGCGACCCCGTGACCGACGACATGACCGAGGTCCTCGCGCAGGCCGACGCGGTGGTCGCCACCGGCATGACGCTCAGCAACGGCACCTTCGACCTGATCCTGCGGCACTGCGTCGAACACCGCGTCCCGCTGACCGTCTACGCCCAGAGCGGCAGCGCCGTCGCCCGCGCCTTCCTCGGCGCCGGCGTCACCGGACTCAACGCCGAGCCGTTCACGTTCTCCCAGTTCAGCGCCGACGCCACGCCGATGTACCGCTACCGCGCCGCCCTCGTGGACGGAGCGGGTGCGTGAGCGTCGACGCCGTGAAGGGCCCCGCCACGGGCACGGCGGAGGAGCCGGTCCCGGGCGATCTGCGCATGGCCCGCACCCTGTGGCCGGTGCTGCTCGCCTCGGCGGTGGGCCTGCTGCCGTTCACCGTCTTCAGCACCTACCTCGTGCCGATCGCCGACGAGGCGGGCAGCGGCGTCGCCGCGATGGGCGGCCTGCGCGGGCTCGGCGGTCTCGCCGCGCTGCTGGTGGGCGCGGCCCTGGCCCCGCTGATCGACCGGGTGCCGAAGGAGCGGGCGGCGGCGGGCGCGCTCGTCGCCCTCGGGCTGTCCGCCGCGCTCGGCGCCAGCGGCGACTTCATCCTGCTCGCCGTGTTCTGCCTGCTCGTCGGCGCGAGTACGGCCGTCCTGAACCCGGCGCTGACGGCCGCCGCCGCCGACCGCTTCGGCACCGGCAAGGCCGCCGGACGCGCCGCGACCCTCGTCACCGCCACGCAGTCGATGACCGCCATGCTCGCGGCGCCCGTCATCGCGCTGCCCGCGCTGTTCTGGGGCTGGCAGGGCGACCTGTTCGGCGTGACGGCGGTGGCGCTGCCGCTCGCGGTGGTCTTCGTGGCCCGCCGCAGGAAGGCCGCCTCCCCGGCGGACGCCCCCGACGGGCGACGCCTCGGCTACCTCGCCTCGTTCAAGGCGCTGGCCGCCGTGCGCGGGGTGGTGCCGCTGCTGCTCATCGGCTTCCTGCGCACCGCCGTGTTCATGGGCTACCTGTCGTACCTCGCGGCCTTCTACGAAGAGCGGTTCGACCTCGACGCCGGGCTGTTCGCCTTCGTGTGGACGCTCAGCGGCGCGTCGTTCTTCGTCAGCAACCTCCTCACCGGCCGCGTCACCAACTCCGCCGCGCCGCGCGTCGCCACCGAACGCATGCTCGGCATCGGTCTCGTCGCCGCCCTCGTCTCCGTCGTCGGCTTCTACTTCACGCACTGGCTGCCGCTCGCCCTCGCCATGACCGCGCTGCACGCGGCGAGCCACGCGGTCGTCGCCGCGTGCGTGGTCAGCCTCATCGTGCGGCGCTGCGGCACGACGCTGCGCGGCTCGGCGCTGAGTCTCAACGCGGCGGGCCAGAGCCTCGGCGTGTTCGTCGGCGCGGCGGCCGGCGGCGCGGGTCTCGGCCTCGCCGGCTACCCCGGCACCGCCGCCGTCTTCGGCGCCCTGGTCGTCGCCGCGCTCGGCGCGGCGTTCCTGGTGCCGCGCGGCTCCCGGAGCGACGACGAGACGGAGGCCGGCACCGCATGAGCACCGTCACGGAGGCAGTGCCCGCGCGCCCCAGGGGCGCCGTGCGGGACCGGCTCGCCTCGCCCGGGGCGCTGGCCCTGACCTGCGTCGCGCTCTTCCTCGTCCTGGCCGCGTCCGTCGTCGTGGCCATCGGTCTGGGCGCCGCCTTCGTGACGCCCGCCGAGACCGCCCGCTACCTGTGGGCGGCGCTCACGGGCGGGCGCATCGGCGCCGACGAGACGACGACGTACCAGGTCATCTGGCAGATCCGCACGCCCCGCGTCCTGCTCGCCGCGCTGGTGGGCGCAGGGCTCAGCGCGGTCGGCGTCGCCATCCAGGCCATGGTGCGCAATGCCCTCGCCGACCCCTTCGTCCTCGGCGTCTCCTCCGGGGCGTCGGTCGGCGCGGTCGCGGTGACGGTCACCGGGGGCCTGGCCGCGCTCGGGGTGTACGCGGTGTCGGCGGGGGCGTTCCTCGGCGCGCTCGTCGCGTCGTTCCTGGTGTACGTCGCCTCGTCCAGCGGCGGTGTCCTCTCGCCGCTGCGGCTCGTCCTGACCGGCGTGGCCATGTCCCTGGGCTTCCAGGCCGTGATGAGCGTCATCATCTACTTCGCGCCGGACAGCGAGGCCACCGGCATGGTCCTGTACTGGACCATGGGCAGCTTCGGTGCGGCCAGTTGGGCGGCGCTGCCCGTCGTCGCCGCGGTCGTCCTGCTCGGCCTCGCCGTGCTGTACCGCCACGGCCGGGCCCTGGACGTGCTGGCGCTCGGCGACGAGACCGCGGCGAGCCTCGGCCTGAGCCCCGACCGGCACCGCAGGTCGCTGCTGGTGCTCGTCTCGCTGGTCACCGGTGTGATGGTGGCGGTGAGCGGTGCCATCAGCTTCGTGGGGCTCGTCATGCCGCACCTGGTGCGCATGGTGGTCGGCGCCGGGCACGCCCGGGTCCTCGCCGTCGCCCCGCTCGTCGGCGCCCTCTTCATGGTCTGGGTCGATCTGCTGTCCCGGACGGTGGTCGCGCCGCGCGAACTGCCGCTGGGTGTCATCACCGCGCTCGTCGGAGTGCCGGTGTTCATCGCGCTGATGCGCCGCAAGGGCTATGTGTTCGGGGGCCGTTGAGATGGAGTTGCGAATCGAGGGGCTCGGCGTCGTCATCGACGGCAAGAGCCTGGTGCGGGACCTCTCGCTCGACGCGGGCAGCGGTGAGGTCGTCGGCCTCGTCGGACCGAACGGCAGCGGCAAGTCGACCGCGCTGCGCTGCGTCTACCGCGCGCTGCGCCCGGCCACCGGGACGGTGCGGGTCGGCGGCGACGACATCGCGGGCCTGTCGATGCGCCGCAGCGCACAGCTCGTCGCCGCGATGACGCAGGACGGCGCCGTCGACCTCGACTTCACCGTCGAGGAGGTCGTCGCGCTCGGCCGTGCCCCGCACCAGCGGGGCAACCAGGCGCTCAGCGGGCGCGAACGGGAGCTGTGCGAACGGGCCATGGAGCGGCTCGACATCGTCCACCTCGCCAAGCGGGGCGTCCTGACCCTCTCCGGCGGGGAGCGCCAGCGCGTGCTGCTCGCCCGCGCCCTCGTCCAGGAACCCCGGGTCCTGGTGCTCGACGAGCCGACCAACCACCTCGACGTGCGCCACCAGATCGAGATGCTCTCGCATCTGCGGGGCGCCGGACTGACCGTCCTGGTCGTCCTGCACGACCTCAACCTCGCGGCCGCCGCCTGCGACCGGATCGGGGTCCTGTCCCAGGGGTGCCTGGTGGCTTCGGGGTCCCCGGCCGACGTACTCACCGAGAGCCTGGTCGCCGACGTGTTCGGCGTGAAGGCGACGGTCGTGCCGCATCCGCTGACGGGTGATCCGCAACTGCTGTACGCGCTGCACCCCTCCCTCTGACCCGGCCCGCACGTCGCGGGCACACTTCTGAAAGGCACCCCATCCCCATGTCACACACCAGGTCCATCGCCCTCGGGTCCGCGCTCGCGGCCACGCTGCTGCTGAGCGGCTGCGGCGCCGAGGTCGAGGCGGACGGCGACGCCAAGGCGTCCGGGAAGACCACCGTCAAGCGATGCGGTGAGCCCGTCTCCTACAAGGTGCCCGAGCGCGCCGTGGCCTACGAGGGCGGCAGCGCCGACAAGCTGTTCAGCCTCGGCCTGACGAAGCACGTCCACGGGTACGTGATGCCGCCCGCCAACCCGCCGGTGAGCGAGTCGCCGTGGGCGTCGGAGTACGCCAAGGTGAAGATGCTCAGCGACGACCTGCTGAACAAGGAGGTCGTCGTCGAGGCCAAGTCCGACTTCGTCGTCGCGGGCTGGAACTCCGGCTTCAGCGACCAGCGCGGCATCACCCCGAAGATCCTGGACAAGCTCGGCATCCAGAGCTTCATGCACACGGAGAGCTGCTTCAACTACCCCGGATACCCGCAGAAGGTCACGCCGTTCAACGCGCTCTACAGCGACCTGGAGCGGCTCGGGAAGATCTTCAAGGTCGAAGAGAAGGCCGATCAGGTCGTCGGAGACCTGAAGAAGCGCGTGGCGGCCGTCAAGAAGAAGGCCCCCAAGGGCGACCGGGTGCCGGTCTTCCTCTACGACTCCGGGACCGACCAGCCCTTCACCGCCGGCAGCCAGGTCCCGCCGAACGACATCATCAGGACCGCGGGCGGCAGGAACATCTTCGACGGGCTCGACGAACGCTGGACGCAGGTCAACTGGGAGGCCGTCACCGAGGCCGAGCCCGAGGTCGTCATCATCTTCGACTACGGCGACCAGCCCGCGAAGAAGAAGATCGAGTTCCTGAAGAAGTCCCCGCACACGAAGGAGCTGCCCGCCGTCAAGAAGAACAACTTCTTCGTCCTCGACTACAACGAGGGCATCAGCGGGCCCCGCAACATCGACGGCCTGGAGAAGTTCGGGACGTACCTGCGCGAGCTGAAGCGCTGACCCTCTTGCGGCCGGCCGGTTCAGCCCGCGAAGGGCGTGCCCGGCAGTCCCCGGCCCGCGTCCGGCACCACGAGCACCGATCCCGCCAGCGGGTGCGGGCGCTCCTGGCCGGCGCGGGCCGTGGTGATGTAGAGGTCGCGCAGGCCGGGGCCGCCGAAGGCGCAGGCGGTGGGCCGGGGCACCGGGAGGCCGATGACGCGGTCGAGCCGTCCGCCGGGGGTGTAGCGGCGGACGGCTCCGCCGTTCCACAGGGCGACCCAGACGCAGCCCTCGGCGTCGACGGCGAGTCCGTCGGGGTCGCCCGCGCCGTCCTCGATCACCGCGAACGGGCGGCGGTTCCGCGCGTGCCGTCCGTCGAAGTCGAGGACGTCGACGCGGCGCGTGGGGCTGTCGGCGTAGTACATGAGCCGTCCGTCGGGGCTCCAGCCGGTGCCGTTGCTGACGGCGACGTCGCCGAGCGGTCCGGACTGCCCGGTGACGGTGCCGTCGGGGGCGACGCGGGTGAGGCCGCCGCCGCCCGGCGCCTCGTCGTAGCGCATGGTGCCCGCCCAGAGCGCGCCGTCGGGTGAGACGGCGGCGTCGTTGCCGCGGCGGCCCGGTACGGGGTCGCGCACCAGCCAGGTGAAGGACGCGCCGCCGGGGCCGTACAGGCCGATCCCGTCGCGGAGGTTGACCACCAGGCCGCCGCCGGCGCGGGGCTTGGCGGCGCCGACGTGCTGTTCGGTGGCCATGACCGTGCGGTGGCCTTCGCCGGGGGCGTACGCATGGACGCGTGAGGCGAGGATGTCGACCCAGATGAGGCGCCCGCCCGCCGCGTCCCAGGTGGGGCCCTCGCCGAGCAGAGCGTGTTCGCGCACCGCCACCTCGTACGCGTACCTCTGCGAGGCCGTCATCATGGGCCCCGGTGGCCGAGGCGGACGGAGAGGTCTCCGGCTCCCTTGGCGGCGAGTTCGGCCAGTTCCCGCTCGCGCTCCTCGCTCCAGCGGATCATCGGCACGGAGATGGACAGCGCGGCGACGACCCGGCCCGCGCTGTCGCGCACCGGCGCGGCCACGCAGCTGACGTCGGGGTTGGACTCCCGGTGCTCGACCGCGATGCCGCGCTCCCGGATGTCCGCGAGCGCGGCGGCCAGCTCTTCGGGGTCGGTGATGCTGGCGGGGGTCATCGCCGTGAACTCCCGCCCCTGGAGGCGGGTTGCGAGTTCCGGCTGCGGCAGCGAGGCGAGCAGCATCTTGCCGACCGAGGTGCAGTGCGCCGGGAGGCGGCGGCCCGCCGCGGAGACCATGCGCACGGCGTGCGTGGAGTCGACCTTGGCGATGTAGATGACGTCCGTGTCCTCCAGGATGGCGACGTGGACGGTCTCGCCGCAGGTCTCGGCGACCTCGCGGGCCACCTGCTGCCCCTCGGCCGCGAGGTCGAGCTGTTCGGCGTAGCGGCTGCCGAGCTGGTAGGTGCGTACGCCGAGGCGGTAGCGGCCCGGCTGGTCCGGGATCTGCGTGAGGTAGGAGCGGGCCGCCAGGGTGGTGAGCAGTTCGTGCACGGTGGTGCGCGGCAGCTGAAGCCTGCGGGTCACCTCGGGCGCGGAGAGCGTCCCGTCCCCTTCCAGGAAGAGTTCGAGTATGTCCAGCGACCTGGTCACCGCGGGAACCAGTCGTCCCATGAGGCCTCCCACCCTGAGCGTGAACCCGTGCGTCCGATACTTCGGCCGCTGATCGGTATGACGAACACAGGTTAGGCGCGGTGCCGTTCGCGACGCAATGGCCGTCGGGGGCCGCCTCAAGACCGTTCCGTGCGAGCCATTGACACCTTCCGGCCACCGTGAATAACGTCACGCCAGCATTTCGAACGTGTGACGAAATACCGAACAAGTCGAGGGACAACTGCCTTGCGCATCACGGGAATCAGCACGCATGTGGTCGGAACCCCCTGGCGTAACCTCACTTACGTCCAGGTCCACACCGACGAAGGCCTGACGGGCGTCGGCGAGACGCGCATGCTCGGCCACACCGACGCGCTCATCGGCTATCTCCGCGAGGCGGAGGCCAACCACATCGCCGGATCCGATCCGTTCGCGATCGAGGACCTGGTCCGCCGGATGAAGTACGGCGACTACGGCCGGGCCGGCGAGATCGTCATGTCGGGCATCGCGGTCATCGAGATGGCCTGCTGGGACATCAAGGGCAAGGCGCTGGGCGTCCCCGTGTGGCAGCTGCTCGGCGGCAGGGTCACCGACCGCGTCAAGGCGTACGCCAACGGCTGGTACACCACGGAGCGCACCCCGGAGGCGTACCACAAGGCGGCCCAGGGGGTCATGGAGCGCGGCTACCGCGCGCTGAAGATCGACCCGTTCGGGACCGGGCACTACGAACTGGACCACGAACAGACGCTGTACGCCGTGTCGTTGATCGAGGCCGTGCGGGACGCGATCGGGCCTGACGCCGAACTGATGCTGGAGATGCACGGCCGTTTCTCGCCCGCCACGGCGGTCCGCCTGGCCCGCGACCTCGCGCCGTTCCGCCCCGCCTGGCTTGAGGAGCCGGTGCCGCCGGAGAACCTCAAGGCCCTGGAGAAGGTCGCCGCGAAGGTGGACATGCCGGTGGCGACCGGTGAGCGCATCCACGACCGGATCGAGTTCCGGGAGCTGTTCGAGAGCCAGGCCGTGGACATCATCCAGCCGGACGTCGGCCACATCGGCGGCATCTGGGAGACGCGCAAGCTCGCGGCCACCGCCGAGACGCACTACATGCTGGTCGCCCCGCACAACGTGGGCGGTCCCGTCCTGACGGCCGCCTCGCTCCAAGTCGGTTTCACCACACCGAACTTCAAGGTTCTGGAGCACTTCAACGACTTCGCGGACGCGGACATCAAGAAGGTCGTCAAGGGCGCACCCCAGGTCGACCCGGAGACGGGCTGCTTCGAGCTGTCGCACGCGCCGGGCCTCGGCGTCGAACTCGACACCGACGCGGCCGCCGAGTTCCCGCAACAGCAGGCCCGGTTCGACCTGTGGGCCGAGGGCTGGGAGAAGCGGTCCCCTGGCGGGGCGGGGAAGTGAGGAGCCGCGCGACCCGCACCGACGGGCCGGGGGGCGAGGAGGCGAACAGCCGTGCGGCCCGTGCCGACGGGCCGGGCGAGGAAGTGAACAGCCCTGAGACCCGCGCCGACGGACCGGGCGGCGAGATGGACAGCCGCACCCCCCGCGCCGACCGGTCCGGCGGAGAAGAGAACAGCCGCACCACCCACGCCAACCCGCCCGGCGACGAGATACGCAGCCGCGCCACCATCGCCCCCGACCGGCAGGGCCAGGAAGCCGTCGGCCGCGCAGCCACCGGTGACCGGCCGGGCGTGGCCGCGCGCAGCCGTGCCGTCGTCGTCGATCGGCCCGGTGAACACCGGCTGGTCAGCGGTGCCGCTCCGGAGCCCGGCCCCGGTGAGGTCCTCGTAAGGGTGGCCGCCGCCGGGATCTGCATGAGTGACCGCGAGGTGTACGACGGCCGTCGCGACGCCGCGTACGTGCGCTACCCCGTGACGCCGGGCCACGAGTGGTCCGGCACGGTGGCGGCGGTGGGCGCGGGCGTCGACCCCGCCCTCGTCGGCCGCAAGACCGTCGCGGAGGGGTTCCGGGCCTGCGGTGTCTGCGAGCGCTGCCGGTACGGGGAGACCAGCCTGTGCACCGGCGGCTACGCCGAGACCGGGTTCACCGAGCCGGGCGCCTTCGCCGACCACCTCACCGTGCCCGCCCGGCTCCTGCACCCGCTGCGGGACGACGCCGACCTGCGCGCGGCGGCCCTCCTTGAGCCGTCCGCGGTGATCGCCGCCGCGGTGCGGGCGGGCCGCCCGAGGCCCGGCGAACGCGTCGCGGTGGGCGCGGGCACCCTCGGGCTGCTCGCGGTGCAGCTCCTCGCCGCGTCGCACCCCGCCGAGCTGGCCGTCGTCGACCCGCGCGCGGCCCGCGGCGAGCAGGCCCGTCAGTTCGGCGCCACGGCGGCCCTCTCCCCCGGCGAGGCGGAACCGGCGCGCGGCCGCTTCGACCTGGTCGTGGAGACGGCGGGCGCCCCGACCACCGCCGCCTCGTCCTGCCTGCTCGCCCGCCGCGGCGGCCGGGTGGTGCTCACCGGCATGTTCACGCCGGGCGCGGCCGGCATCGACCCGGTGCATCTGTCGCTGAGCCAGCTGGAGGTGCGGTCCGTGTTCGGGGCGCCGTCCTCGGCCTGGTCGGAGGCGGTGCGGGCGTTCGGTCTCGGGCTGCTGGACCCGGCGCCGCTGATCACCCATGAGTTCCCCCTGGAGCGGTTCGGGGAGGCCGTCGCGCTGGTCGGCGGTGGTGATCCGGAGGTCGGGAAGGTGCTGCTGGTTCCTTGAGTCCCCGCGGCCACACGTACCCGGTCACGTGCCCACACGTACCCGGTCACGCGCCCACACGTACCCGGTCGCGCGCCCACCCACACGCGGTCGCGCGCCCACACGGCGGAGCCGCCGACCGACACAGCCCCGCGCCCCTCCCGGGCGCTCTCCCTCACGCATTGGAGTCCCGTGTCCGCCCCGTCAGCCCCCCGGCGCCCCGGCGCCGACGCCCTCGCCCGTATCGGCCACCCGGTGCCGCCCGTGCACCCCGCCGACGCCTCACCCCACACGTTCCCCGACGGCGGCACGTGGCGCACCGAGATTCCCTCCGTGGAGGGGCCCGAGGCGCTCGCCGTCGTCCTCAAGGAGAGCGGGCGCCTCGACGTGCCCGTCCACCGGATCAGCCAGGGCAGCGGCGTCTGGATGCTCCGCGACGAGGAGATCACCGAGATGGTGGACTCCTGCGCCGAACGCGACATCGAGCTGTGCCTGTTCACGGGGCCGCGCGGCACCTGGGACATCGGGGCCTCGACCCGCACCGACTCCGGTGGCGGGGGCCTGCGCGCCCGTGGCCACGACGCGCTCGCGGGCTGCGTGGAGGACGCCGTGCGCGCCACCGAACTGGGCGTCACGTGCCTGCTCGTCGCCGACGAGGGAGTGCTGTGGACCCTGCACCGGCTCCGCGCCGCCGGGGCGCTCCCCGCCGGCACCACCTTCAAGCTGTCCGCGCTGACCGGCCCGGTCAATCCGGCCTCGTACGCGGTGTACGAGCGGCTCGGCGCCGACTCCCTGAACGTGCCGTCCGATCTGACCCCCGCCCATCTCACCGAGATCCGCCGGGTCAGCCGGGCGCCGATGGACATGTACGTGGAGGCCCCCGACGACCTCGGCGGCTATGTCCGGATGTACGAGGTCGCCGAGCTGATCCGGCGCGGCGCCCCGCTGTACGTGAAGTTCGGCCTCGCCAAGGCCACCGGCATCTACCCGTACGGCGCCCACCTGCGCGAGCACGCCCTCGCCACGGCCCGGGAGCGGGTCAGGCGCAGCCGTCTCGCCCTGGATCTGCTGGCCCGGCACGGCGCGGACGGCGGCATGTCGCCGCTCGGCTCGCGGCTGCCGGGCGAGCTGTGCCGTTTCCCCGTCCCGGAAGGGGACTGACCCATGCGCACCCGCACTCTCGGCATCGCCGTCACCACCGTGCTGCTCGCCCTCTCGCTGTCCGCCTGCGGCCAGGAGGCCAAGGGCGGCAGCCGCTACCAGCCGGACGACGGCAAGGGCGGCACCGTCGGCCTCGCCATGCCGACCAAGTCCTCCGAGCGGTGGATAGCCGACGGCAAGAACATGGCGGCGCAGTTCAAGAAGGCCGGTTACGACACCGACCTCCAGTACGGCGACGACAAGGTGGAGAACCAGGTCGCCCAGATCGAGAACATGATCACCAAGGGTCACCGGCTGCTGGTGGTCGCCGCGATCAACGGCTCGGCACTCACCGACGTACTGAAGCGGGCGCACGACGCGGGCATCCCCGTGATCTCGTACGACCGCCTCATCCTGGGCACGAGGAACGTGAACTACTACGCGTCGTTCGACAACGAACGCGTGGGGCGGCTCCAGGGCCAGTACCTCGTCGACAGGCTGAAGCTCGGCAAGCCCGACAAGAACGCCGACGACACGCGGTCCGTCGAGCTGTTCGCGGGCGACCCGGACGACAACAACACCAAGTACTTCTGGAACGGCGCCATGAAGGTGCTGAAGCCGTACTTCGAGACCGGTCAGCTCGTGGTGCGCAGCAAGCAGACGCGGCTGAACCAGACCACGACGCTGAAGTGGGACGGCGGCACGGCGCAGAAGCGCATGGACGACCTGATCAGCAAGAGCTACGGCGACAAGCGCGTCGACGCGGTCCTCTCGCCCTACGACGGGATCTCCATCGGCGTCATCTCGGCACTCAAGAGCGCGGGCTACGGCAGCGAGAGCGAGCCGCTGCCCGTCATCACCGGGCAGGACGCCGAACTGGCGTCGGTGAAGTCGATCATCCGGGGCGAGCAGACGCAGACCGTGTTCAAGGACACGCGCAAGCTGGCCGCGCAGACGGTGAAGATGGGCGACGCGGTCCTCACCGGCAAGAAGGTCCAGGTCAACAACACCACGGACTACCACAACGGCGAGAAGACCGTGCCCGCGTTCCTCCTGGAGCCGGTCAGCGTCGACAAGTCGAACACCAAGCTCCTCGTGGACGAGGGGTACTTCACGGCGGGGCAGCTCAGGTGAGCACGCCCGTCCTGGAGATGCGCGGGATCACCAAGACGTTCCCCGGCGTCAAGGCGCTCTCCGGTGTGGACCTGACGGTGCGGCCCGGGGAGATCCACGCGATCTGCGGCGAGAACGGCGCCGGCAAGTCGACGCTGATGAAGGTCCTCAGCGGCGTGTACCCGCACGGCAGTTACGACGGGCAGATCCTCTTCGAGGGCGAGCCGATGGCCTTCAAGGACATCCGGGCCAGTGAGCGCCACGGCATCGTGATCATCCATCAGGAACTGGCGCTGGTGCCCCACTTGTCGATCGCCGAGAACATCTTCCTCGGCAACGAACAGTCCCGGCGCGGCCTCATCGACTGGAACGACACCCTGCGCCGGGCGAGCGCCCTGCTCAAGCGCGTCGGGCTGCGCGAGAAGCCGCAGACACCGGTCTCCGACATCGGCGTGGGCAAGCAGCAGCTGGTGGAGATCGCCAAGGCCCTGTCGAAGGAGGTGAAGCTGCTCATCCTCGACGAGCCGACGGCCGCGCTCAACGACGAGGACAGCGCGAAGCTGCTGGACCTGATCGTGGAACTGCGCGGCCAGGGCATCTCCAGCATCGTCATCTCGCACAAGCTGAACGAGATCCGGCAGATCACCGACGCCGTGACCATCCTGCGCGACGGCCGGACCGTCGAGTCGCTGGCGGTACGCCGGACACCGGACGCCGAGCCGGAGTTGTCGGAGGACCGGATCATCCGGGGCATGGTCGGCCGCGACCTCGACCACCGCTTCCCCGAGCGCACGCCCTACGGCGGCGCGGACGCGGGCGAGCTCGCCCTCGCCGTCAAGGGCTGGACGGTGCGGCACCCCGTCGACCACCAGCGCACGGTCGTCGACGACGTGTCGCTGACGGTGCGGCGCGGTGAGATCGTCGGCATCGCGGGCCTGATGGGCGCGGGCCGCACCGAACTCGCGATGTCCGTCTTCGGACGCTCCTACGGGCAGTACGTCGCCGGGACCGTGGCGGTGAACGGCCGCCCGGTGGTGACCAGGACGGTGCCCGCGGCGGTCGACGCCGGCATCGCGTACGTCACCGAGGACCGCAAGCGCTACGGCCTGAACCTCATCGACGACATCAACCGCAACGTGTCGCTGGCCTCGCTGCCGGGGATGCGGCGGCGCGGCGTCGGCGGCCTGCGCGGCTTCGTCGACGAACACCACGAGCGGCAGGTCTCCGAGCGCTACCGCACGTCGATGAACATCAAGGCCCCCACCGTCTTCGAGCAGGTGGGCCGGCTCTCCGGCGGCAATCAGCAGAAGGTCGTCCTGAGCAAGTGGATCCACGCCGACCCGGAGGTGCTGATCCTCGACGAGCCGACGCGCGGCATCGACGTGGGCGCCAAGTACGAGATCTACACCGTCATCGACAGGCTCGCGGCACAGGGCAAGGCGGTCCTGTTCATCTCCTCGGAGCTGCCGGAGCTGCTCGGCATGTGCGACCGGATCTACAC
>NZ_JAFEXF010000182.1 GCF_016905445.1 Streptomyces sp. G44 | reverse complement strand
GGATCGGGGCCGCCTCGCTCGTGCGTCCGCAGGGCGCGGGCGGCACCGTGGTGGTCGTGGCCGAGCCGACGCTGCGGCCCGTGCAGGCGCTGGTGCGCTGGGACCCGGTGGGGCACGCGGTGCGCGAGCTCGCGGACCGGGCCGAGCTGGGCTTCCCGCCGGTGTCGCGCATGGCGGCGGTCTCCGGGCCGCCGGAGGCGCTCGCGGACTTCCTCGCCGGGGCGGAACTGCCGCCGGACGCCGCGGTGTTGGGGCCTGTGCCGGTGCGGGAGGCGGGTCCCGGGCCTTCGCGCAGGCCCGGCGCGGCGCCTACCGGCGAGCAGTGGGAGCGGGTATTGGTCCGGGTCCCGCCGGGCAGCGGCGCCGCACTCGCCGCCTCCCTGAAGGCGGCGCAGGCCGCGCGCATGGCGCGGGGCGCCCGCGGGTCCCGGGACGGCGCCGCGGAAGCCGTACGGATCCGGGTGGACCCGCTGGACATCGGCTGAGGCTTCGGTGCGGGCGGGGATGGCGCAGGACTGCCCCCTCGCGTACGACTGCCCCCTCACGTACGACTGCCCCCTCACCGCGCCCGAGGAGCAAGGGGCGAGGCGGCGAGGAGGCAGTCGAAGCGAGTACCGCGCGGGCGGGCGCGGTCAGCCGCTGCGCGGGCCGGGGAACGCGCTCGGCCGCGCTTCGTCGCGGAGGGCGGGGCTGCCCGCGGTCGGCTGGGTCGGCATCGTGCGGGCCGCCGGGACGGACGGCAGCGGGGCGCCGACGGGGATCGGGCGGGTGGCCGTGGTCGTCGCGGACGGAGCCGGGGCGTCCGTCGCCCGCTCCGCCTCGGCCGCCGCCTGCGTGGTGGCCCGCCGGGCGCCGTAGCGGCGGTGGACCGCCTGCTTGGTGACTCCGAGCGCCGAGCCCACCGCGTCCCACGAGAACCCGAGCGAGCGGTCGAAGTCCACCGCCGCGGTGACCAGCGTCTCGACGCTGTCCCGCAGTTCCTGGGCGAGGCGGACGGTCGGGGCGGGGGCCCGGCCGTACACGACGAAGCCCGCGGACGGGCTGGAGCGGCGCGGGCGGTAGACGTTGCCGAGCTGGGCGGTGAGGGTGCGCAGTGCGTCCACCTGCCGGCGGACCCGCTCGATGTCCCGCACCAAGAGGTGCAGGCTGGCCCGTGCCTGGGCGTCGTGGGTTGCGTGGTCGGCCATGAACAAGCCTCTCGAACCGGCGTGAAAAGGATCGAGCCGCATCCGCGGCCCCTTGTGGTCAACTCTCACTTGACCAACGCGCTAGCGCTTGTGGGGTCACGGTGCAGGGGCGTATGAGCATGTGCACAGGGCGCGCGTCAGTTCGTACGCCCCCACGTGCGTCAACGGCTCGCAGGCCGGCGCACACGTCAACCGCCGCCGCCCGGAAGGCCGTCATGGGCCGGGCCCCGCGGCGGCCCATAGACTGGTGCGCTGCCGTCGCCCCCACCAGAGATCCGAGGTACCACCCAGTGAAGCTCGTCTTCGCAGGCACCCCTGAGGTCGCCGTCCCCGCGCTGGACGCCCTGATCGCCTCCGACCGGCACGAGGTGGCCGCCGTCGTGACCCGGCCGGACGCGCCCGCCGGCCGTGGCCGCAGGCTCGTGGCGAGCCCCGTCGCGGAGCGCGCGCAGGAGGCCGGCATCGAGGTGCTGAAGCCCGCGAAGCCGCGTGACGAGGAGTTCCTGGCGCGGCTGCGGGAGATCGCGCCGGACTGCTGCCCCGTCGTCGCCTACGGAGCGCTGCTGCCCAAGGCCGCCCTCGACATCCCGGCCCACGGCTGGGTCAACCTGCACTTCTCGCTGCTGCCCGCCTGGCGCGGCGCCGCACCCGTGCAGCACGCCGTGATGGCGGGCGACGAGATCACCGGGGCCTCGACGTTCCTGATCGAGCAGGGGCTCGACTCCGGGCCGGTGTACGGCACGGTCACCGAAGAGGTGCGGTCCACCGACACCAGCGGCGACCTGCTCACCCGCCTCGCCTTCGCGGGCTCCGGGCTGCTCGTCGCGACCATGGACGGCATCGCGGACGGCAGCCTCAAGGCGGTGCCCCAGCCGGCCGACGGGGTGTCCCTCGCCCCGAAGCTCACCGTAGAGGACGCCCAGGTGGACTGGGCCGCGCCCGCCCTGCGCGTCGACCGCGTGGTGCGCGGCTGCACGCCCGCGCCCGGCGCGTGGACCGTCTTCCGCGGCGAGCGGCTGAAGATCATTCAGGCGGCGCCGGTGCCCGACCGCACGGACTTGGCCCCCGGTGAGCTGTCCGTCGCGAAGAACAACGTGTACGTCGGCTCCGGCTCGCACGCCGTCGAGCTGCTGTGGGTCCAGCCGCAGGGCAAGAAGCCGATGCGCGGCGCCGACTGGGCGCGCGGGGTGCGGATCGCCCCCGACGAGCGTCTCGGCGGTGGCGACGCAGGCTGAGCGGGCACGCGGGCGAATGGACACGCGGTCCACGTGGGGACGCCGGCCGCGTGGGCACGCGGGCCACCTGGCGACGCCCGCCGGGTGGGGACGTAGGCTGAGTGGGTTCGACCCCATTCCAGCAGCGGAGCACCTTTGAACGACCAGCCGAACCGGCGCCCCCGCAAGCCCTCCGGCAAGCAGGGAGGCCCCGGGAAGTCCGGGAAGCCCGGCAAGCCGTACCGCCGGCCCCAGAAGGACCCCGTCCGCTTCCTCGCCTTCGAGGCGCTGCGTGCGGTGGACGAGCGGGACGCGTACGCGAACCTCGTCCTGCCGCCCCTGCTGCGCAAGGCCAGGGAGAAGGAGGGGCCCGAGAAGTTCGACGCGCGGGACGCGGCGCTCGCCACCGAGCTCGTCTACGGGACGCTGCGCCGCCAGGGGACGTACGACGCGATCGTGGCGGCCTGCATCGACCGGCCGCTGCGCGAGGTCGACCCGCCGGTGCTCGACGTGCTGAACCTCGGCGTGCACCAGCTGCTCGGCACCCGCATCCCCACGCACGCCGCCGTCTCCGCCTCCGTGGAGCTGGCGCGCGTGGTGCTCGGCGACGGGCGGGCCAAGTTCGTCAACGCCGTGCTGCGCAAGGTCGCCCAGGACGACCTCGACGGGTGGGTGGCGAAGGTCGCGCCGCCCTACGACAAGGACCCCGAGGACCATCTCGCCGTCGTGCACTCGCACCCCCGGTGGGTCGTCTCGGCGCTGTGGGACTCCCTGGGCGGCGGCCGCGCCGGCATCGAGGACCTGCTCGAAGCCGACAACGAACGCCCCGAGGTCACGCTCGTCGCCCGCCCCGGCCGCTCCACCGCCGACGAACTGCTCGCCGCCGTGGGCGAGGAGTCGGCGCTGCCGGGCCGCTGGTCGCCGTACGCCGTGCGGCTCACCGAGGGCGGGGAGCCCGGTCTCATCGACGCGGTGCGGGAGGGCCGCGCCGGTGTGCAGGACGAGGGCAGCCAGCTCGTCGCGCTCGCCCTGGCGAACGCCCCGCTGGACGGCCCCGACACGAAGTGGCTGGACGGCTGCGCGGGACCCGGCGGCAAGGCGGCCATGCTGGCCGGGCTCGCCGCGCAGCGCGGCGCCACGCTGCTCGCCGCCGAGAAGCAGCCGCACCGGGCGGGCCTCGTCGCGAACGCCCTCGACGGCAACCCCGGCCCCTGCCAGGTCATCGCGGCCGACGGCACCCGCCCGCCGTGGCGCCCCGGCACCTTCGACCGCGTCCTGGTGGACGTGCCCTGCACCGGCCTCGGCGCCCTGCGCCGCCGTCCGGAGGCCCGCTGGCGCCGCCGCCCGCAGGACCTGGACGGCTTCGCCCCGCTGCAACGCTCCCTGCTGCGCACGGCGTTGGAGTCCGTACGGGTCGGCGGCGTCGTCGGGTACGCCACCTGCTCGCCGCACCTGGCCGAGACCCGTGCGGTCGTCGACGACGTCCTCAAGCACACCGGCGGCGCCGAACTGCTCGACGCGCGACCGCTGCTGGCCGGCGTCCCGGCGCTGGGGGACGGCCCCGACGTACAGCTGTGGCCGCATCTGCACGGGACGGACGCGATGTATCTGGCGCTGATCCGGCGGACCGCCTGACGCGGCGGGCGGACTGATCCGGTGGGCGGACCGATCCGGCGGTCCGCCCCGGACCGGTCCACCGCTCGGACCGGGGTCGGCGGCGTGCGCCCGGCATGGCAGGCTTGGGGCATGGCCGTGCAGATCAATCCCAGCATCCTGTCCGCGGACTTCGCCCGCCTCGCCGAGGAGGCCAAGGCCGTTTCGGGCACAGAAGGCGCCGACTGGCTCCACGTCGACGTGATGGACAACCACTTCGTCCCGAACCTGACCCTCGGCGTACCGGTCGTGGAGTCGCTGGCCCGCGCGACGGACACCCCGCTCGACTGCCACCTGATGATCGAGGACCCCGACCGCTGGGCGCCGCAGTACGTCGAGGCGGGCGCCGGTTCCGTCACCTTCCACGCGGAGGCCGCCGCCGCTCCCGTCCGCCTCGCCCGCGAGATCCGCGCCAAGGGCGCCCGCGCCTCCATGGCGCTGAAGCCCGCGACGCCCATCGAGCCGTACGAGGACCTGCTCCGCGAGCTCGACATGCTGCTGATCATGACGGTCGAGCCGGGCTTCGGCGGACAGGCGTTCCTCGACATCATGCTGCCCAAGATCCGCCGCACCCGTGAGCTGATCGGCAAGCACGGCCTGGAGCTGTGGCTCCAGGTCGACGGCGGTGTCTCGGCCGAGACCATCGAGCGCTGCGCGGAGGCCGGCGCCGATGTCTTCGTCGCGGGCTCCGCGGTCTACGGCGCCAAGGACCCGGCGGAAGCGGTACGTTCATTGCGTGCCCAAGCCACGGCAAAGACCGCGTCAAGCGCCTGGGCATGCGACCACTGAGCCACGGGAACGTGAACGCAGTCCCTCAGGGCTGATCAACTAGGCCGGATCTGCAAGGATGAACGGCGAACCCAGTTTGTGAACAGCAGTGAGGAGAGCGCCGTGTCGGCCATGTCGGCGGGTCGGTCAGCCATGCGGATGGGCCCCGCGGAGCTGGTGCAGGCGGCGGCCATGGCCCGCCGCTTCTACCTGGAGGGCAAGTCCAAGATCCAGATCGCCGAGGAGTTCGGCGTCAGCCGCTTCAAGGTGGCCCGGGTCCTGGAGACCGCCCTGGAGCGGGATCTCGTGCGCATCGAGATCCGGGTCCCGGCGGAGCTGGACGCCGAGCGCTCGGACGCGCTGCGGGCCCGCTACGGCCTGCGGCACGCCGTCGTGGTGGAGTCCCCGGCGCCGACCGACGAGACCGAGGACTCACCCGACCCCGAGAACCTCGGCGAGGTCGCGGCGGACCTGCTCGGCGAGCTCGTCACCGAGGGCGACGTGCTCGGCCTCGCCTGGGGCCGCTCCACCATCCACATGGCGGCGGCGCTCGACCAGCTCCCGCCGTGCACGGTCGTGCAGCTGACCGGGGTCTACGACGCGGGGACCGCCGAGCGCGGCTCCGTCGAGGCGGTGCGCAGGGCCGCCCAGGTCTCCGGCGGCGAGGCCCACCCCATCTACGCGCCGATGCTGCTGCCGGACCCCGCCACGGCGGCGGCGCTGCGCAACCAGACCGGCATCGCCCGCGCCTTCGAGTACTTCGACAAGGTCACGGTCGCCGCGGTCTCCATCGGCTCCTGGGAGCCGGGCATCTCCACCGTCCACGACATGCTCAGCGACGAGGAGCGGGCCCACTACGCCTCGCTGGGCGTGGCCGCGGAGATGTCCGCGCACCTGTTCGACGCCGAGGGGCGTCGGGTGGGGCGGGATCTCGGGGAGCGGTGCATCACCGTCGAGGCGGACCGGCTCCGGCGCATCCCGGAGGTCGTCGCCATCGCGGGCGGGCAGCGCAAGGCCGCGGCCATCGACGCGGTGCTGCGGTCGGGGCTCGTCACCAGCCTCGTCACGGACACCGCTGCCGCCGACCAGCTGCTGGTGGCCGGACCGCCGCCGCGCCCCGCCCTGAGCCGAGCGGACCCGGACGGCAGCTGAACAGCCGCCGCTCCACCGATGACCCCTACGCGTCCCGTGAGGCGGTGCTCGGCTCATGCCCGGCGGTACTGACACCACGCCCGACCCGCTCACGCCCGTACTCCACGCGGCGCGCGACGCGGGCTGGACCACCGCGGCGCTCTCCCTGGCCGGGGTGCGGGACAAGGCCGCCTTCATGGAGCGCTGTGCCCGGGGCCTCGGCCTGCCCGACTGGTTCGGGCACAACTGGGACGCCCTCGCCGACTGCCTGGGCGACCTGTCCTGGGCGCCGCCCGCGCGCGGCCGGCTGCTCGTGGTCTCCGGCTGGCAGGAGTACGCGCACGCCGAGCCGGGGGAGTGGGAGACCGCCCAGGAGGTGTTCTCCTCGGCGGTCGAGCACTGGCGGGGCGCGGAGACGGGCCTGGAGATCGTCCTCGCGCTGGGGCCCGCCGCCGCGGCGCGCGACGGGGCCTGAACCGGGCGGAGCGGCCGCGCGGCCCGTCGGCTCGCCGAAGTGTTCGACCTCGGGTAACCTTTCGACGTAAGGCAGGCCCACTGTCCTGCGCATCAGCCCCCGTACCTCTTTGGAGGACCAGACATGGTCGGGGGCGTTTTGCTGTGTCTTCGTGGGAGTGACCTGCGCCGTTTCGCGTGAAAATGTGAGACTTATGCGTTTCCTTGAGCCCGGTACGGGGCGGCATGTATCGACTCCTCCGGTTCCCTATGACCTGACGTACGACGACGTCTTCATGGTCCCGAGGCGTTCCGCCGTCGGTTCCCGGCAGGGCGTCGACCTGACCTCGCCCGATGGCACCGGCACCACGATCCCGCTGGTCGTCGCCAACATGACCGCGATCGCCGGCCGCCGGATGGCCGAGACGGTCGCCCGCCGCGGCGGGCTGGTCGTCATTCCCCAGGACATCCCGATCGAGGTCGTCACCGAGGTCGTCTCCTGGGTCAAGACGCGCCACCACGTCCTGGACACCCCGATCGTCCTGGCTCCCACGCAGACGGTCGCGGACGCGCTCGCCCTGCTGCCCAAGCGCGCACACAACGCCGGTGTCGTGGTCGACGCCGACCAGAAGCCCGTGGGCGTCGTCACCGACACCGACCTGAACGGCGTGGACCGCTTCACGCAGCTCTTCGAGGTCATGTCCCGGGACCTGCTGCTCCTGGACGCCGACATCGACCCGCGCGACGCGTTCAACAAGCTGGACCACGCCAACCGCCGCTACGCGCCCGCCGTGGACACGGACGGCCGCCTCGCCGGCATCCTGACCCGCACGGGCGCCCTGCGCGCCACCCTCTACACCCCGGCGGTCGACGCCAACGGCGGCCTGCGCATCGCCGCCGCCGTCGGCATCAACGGCGACGTGGCGGGCAAGGCCAAGCAGCTCCTCGACGCGGGCGTCGACACGCTCGTCGTGGACACCGCGCACGGCCACCAGGAGTCGATGATCGCCGCGGTCAGGGCCGTGCGCGCGCTCGACCCCCAGGTGCCGATCGTCGCGGGCAACATCGTCGCCGCCGAGGGAGTGCGCGACCTGATCGAGGCCGGCGCCGACATCATCAAGGTCGGCGTGGGCCCCGGCGCCATGTGCACCACGCGCATGATGACCGGCGTCGGCCGCCCGCAGTTCTCCGCGGTGTTCGAATGCGCCGCCGAGGCGAAGAAGTACGGCAAGCACGTATGGGCCGACGGCGGTGTCCGCCACCCCCGCGACGTCGCCATGGCGCTGGCCGCCGGCGCCTCGAACGTCATGATCGGCTCCTGGTTCGCGGGTACGTACGAGTCACCGGGCGACCTCCAGCACGACGCCCAGGGCCGCGCCTACAAGGAGTCCTTCGGCATGGCCTCCGCCCGCGCGGTGCGCAACCGCACGAGCGAGGAGTCGGCGTACGACCGGGCCCGCAAGGCGCTCTTCGAGGAGGGCATCTCGACCTCCCGCATGTTCCTCGACCCGGCCCGTCCGGGCGTCGAGGACCTGATCGACTCGATCATCGCGGGCGTCCGCTCCTCCTGCACCTACGCGGGCGCGGCCTCCCTCGCGGAGTTCACCGAGAAGGCCACGGTCGGCATCCAGAGCGCCGCCGGGTACGCGGAGGGCAAGCCGCTGCACGCCAGCTGGAGCTGACCCTTCCCGCCTCGCGAAAGGCCCCCTCGGAACACTCCGAGGGGGCCTTTCGCGTCGCCCGCCGCGGCGGCGGAACGCAACGGACGAAACGGGCCGCGCAACGAAGGCGCGTATAACCCGGAAGTGCGCAATGATCAACTGGTGGTGCGCAAGGTTGCTGCATTACGGTCGGGAAGGCGCGGACCTTAGAGTCAGGCGCTGAACGTGGTGTGGCGGGGACTGCCTGCTCGGTGGTTCCCGTCTTCCGACACGGGTGCCACGGGTCCTCGCCGCCGTGACCGGCAGTAATGAAGGAGCCAGCACGTGCTCGACCAAGGCGCACCCCCGCAGAACCGCCCAAGCCCCCCGGCACCCACCGGGCTCGGTGGCCGTTTGATGCGCCGCAAGCCGGTGGAACTCCTGGTCGCGGAGGGTGGCCAGGGTGAGGGAGGCTCGCTGCGGCGCTCCCTCGGCATGTGGCAGCTCACCATGATCAGCATCGGTGCCACGCTCGGCACCGGCATCTTCGTCGTCCTCGGCGAGAGCGTCCCCAAGGCCGGCCCCGCCGTCACCATCGCCTTCGTGATCGCCGGACTCACCGCCCTCTTCTCGGCCCTCTCGTACGCGGAACTCGCGGGCTCCATACCCGTCGCCGGCTCCTCGTACTCGTACGCGTACGCAACGATGGGTGAACTCGTCGCGTGGGTCTGCGGCTGGTGCCTGGTCCTGGAGTACGGCGTCTCGGTCGCGGCCGTCGCCGTCGGCTGGGGCGAGTACCTGAACGAACTGCTCGACGGCACCATCGGCGTCACCATCCCGGACGCGCTCTCCGCCGCGCCCGGCGAGGTCGACGGCGCCATCATCAACCTGCCCGGCCTCATCGTCGTGCTGCTCGCCATGGTCTTCCTGCTCGGCGGCGCCAAGGAGTCGGCGACCGCCAACACGGTCATGGTCATCGTGAAGATCGCCGCGCTCGTGCTCTTCTGCACCATCGGTTTCATGGGCTTCAAGTCCGGCAACTACTCCGACTTCATGCCGCTCGGCATGGCCGGCGTGAGCGCCGCCGGAGCGAGCCTGTTCTTCTCCTACATCGGCTTCGACGCCGCCTCCACCGCCGGTGAGGAGGCCAAGAACCCGCAGCGCGACCTGCCCCGCGCGATCATGCTCTCGCTGATCATCGTCACGGCCCTCTACGTCCTGGTCGCCGCCGTCGCCGTCGGCGCCTGGAACTGGAAGGACTTCGAGGGCTCCGAGGCCACGCTCGCCGCCATCATGAACGACGTCAGCGGCCAGACCTTCTGGGGCACGCTGCTCGCCGCAGGCGCGGTCATCTCCATCGCCTCCGTCGTCCTCACCGTGCTGTACGGCCAGACCCGTGTGCTCTTCGCCATGTCCCGTGACGGCCTGGTCCCCAAGGCGTTCGGCAAGGTCAGCAAGAAGACCGGCACGCCCCGCGTCAACACGGTCATCGTCTCTCTGTTCTGCGGCGCCCTCGCCTCGGTCGTCCCGCTCGGCAAGCTCGTCGACGCCACCAGCATCGGCACGCTCTTCGCCTTCGGCCTGGTCAACATCGCCGTGATCGTGCTGCGCCAGACCCGCCCGGACATGCCGCGCACGTTCCGGGTGCCGCTCGGCTGGCTCTTCCCGGTGCTCGGCTTCGGCTTCTGCGCGTACAACATGTTCAGCCTCGACTCCGTGACCTGGGTCGTGTTCGGTGTCTGGATGGCCGTCGGCCTCGTGTTCTACTTCCTGTACGGCATGAGCCGCTCCCGATTGGCCACAGCAGAAAAGTGATCCACCCCCCGTGCGACTGAACGATCTCGACGAACGCATCGTGCACGCCCTCGCCGAGGACGCCCGCCGTTCCTACGCCGACATCGGCCAGCTGGTCGGACTCTCCGCGCCCGCCGTCAAGCGGCGCGTGGACCGGCTGCGGGCCACCGGAGCCATCACGGGCTTCACGGTGCGGGTGGACCCCGCGGCGCTGGGCTGGGAGACCGAGGGGTTCATCGAGATCTACTGTCGCCGCAATACCTCGCCGGAGGCGATCCAGCGGGGTCTGGAGAGGTACCCGGAGATCGCGTCCGCGTCCACCGTCACCGGGGACGCGGACGCGATCGTTCAGGTTTTCGCCGAGGACATGCGGCATTTCGAGCGGGTGCTCGAGCGGATCGCCGGGGAGCCGTTCGTCGAGCGGACGAAGTCCGTGCTGGTGCTTTCGCCGTTGATGCGGCGATTTTCTTCGGGGTCTCCGGCGTAGGCTCCGCGTCTTCGGGTGCGGGCCGGTGGGAGCTGGTCGCGCAGTCCCCGCGCCCCCCCCGCGCCCCTTACGGGGCCTTCGGGTACGGCACCTTCCACGGCGTCACGTCGAAGTCGCCCGTACCCTTTCTGACCTTCTCGTGCGGGGCCGAGCTGGTGCACTTCGGGAGTTTCTTCGTGCCGTCGGGGCCGCCCACGGCCGCCCAGCTGTAGCCCACGCGGTCGGTGCCGCCCGTGTCGTGGACCGTGAAGCCGACCCGGCCGCCCTTGACGTCCTTCAGGTTGGTGGCGGTGATGATCCCGGTCGCCGTGGCCACCTTGCCGCCGGTCATCAGGCAGTCGATGCGGCCCTTGGCCCAGCCGCCCTTGCCGCCGGGCTTGTCGAGGTGGACGAAGCGGAAGGTGCCGGTCGCTTTCGACGGGTCGCCGTTGTTCTCCGCCGCCAGGTGCGCGTCGAAGGTGAACGTCACGTCCTCCGTGGTCTTGCGGTACATCTTCGCCGTGCCGGTGAGCGCGGCGGCCTCGCGCTCCGCGGCCTCGTCGGCCGTGTGCGGGGCCGCGGCCGACGTGGTGGGGCGTGACGCTTCGTCCCCGGACGCGACGGCCGCGCCGGCTGCCCCCGCGGTCACGAGGAGCGCGGCGCCCACCGCCAGGGCGCTGCGGCGGTCGAGGACGCGGTGGATGGTCGTACGGCTCATGGGAGGCCTTCCCTCTGCCAGGCGTTCACCCGGTCCCTCCGGGTGTCATCACGCTCTCGCGGAACAGGGGTCCGGCACGTCCGGCCACGGGCGGGACCCCGCTTCCCCCGCGCGGCGGGGACGGCCGCGCGGGCCCTGCGACCGCGGGAGGACACCGCTGCCACGTGAGGCGCGTCTCCCCGCGCAATGAATCACCGCCCAGGACCCGCCAGGCGCAACGGATCATGCGAGTGCCCGCAACGGTCGCGCCTTGTCCCGCCGCGGTCGCCGCCCGTACCGTCTAACGGACCCCATCTGCCCCTTCGTACGCCTGAGGATCAGCCATGCCTGCGCTGCGCACCGCCCTGCTCCAGAGTTCCGGGCAGCTCGGATCCGTTCCCGAGAACCTCGCGGCGCTCGACGAGGCGGCAGGTCGCGCGGCCGCCGCGGGGGCCGGGCTGCTGGCCGCCCCCGAGCTGTTCCTCACGGGGTACGCGATCGGCGACGGCATCGCCCGCCTCGCCGAGCCCGCCGACGGCGCATCGGCGGCGGCCATCGCCGAGATCGCGGCCCGCCACGGCGTCGGCATCGTCTACGGCTACCCGGAGCGCGAGGGCGCGGCGGTGTACAACTCCGCGCAGCTGATCGGCCCCGACGGCGCGCGGCTCGCCAACTACCGCAAGACCCACCTCTTCGGCTGCTTCGAGCGCGACTCCTTCACGCCCGGCCAGCAGGCCGTCGTCCAGGCCGAGCTGGACGGCGTCCGCGTCGGCCTCATGATCTGCTACGACGTGGAGTTCCCGGAGAACGTCCGCGCGCACGCCCTCGCGGGCACCGACCTCCTGGTCGTCCCCACCGCGCAGATGCACCCCTTCCAGTTCGTCGCCGAGTCCGTCGTGCCGGTGCGCGCCTTCGAGAACCAGATGTACGTCGCGTACATCAACCGGGTCGGTCCCGAGGAGGAGTTCGAGTTCGTCGGCCTCTCCACGCTCGCCGGCCCCGACGGAGTGGCGCGCGCCCGCGCCGGGCGCGGCGAGGAGCTGGTCATCGGTGACGTCGACCCCGAATTCCTGAGCGCTTCCCGCGCGAACAACCCCTACCTGCGCGACCGCCGCCCCGGCCTGTACGCGCCCCTCGCCCAGAGCCCCCACCTGCCTTCCCAGTCCGTGCAAGGAGTCCGTACCCCATGACGTCCACGGTGCCCACCGCCATCCAGCACACCGACGCCCAGCCGCCGATCACCATGTTCGGCCCGGACTTCCCCTACGCGTACGACGACTACCTCGCGCACCCCGCGGGCCTCGGCCAGATACCCGCGACCGAGCACGGCACCGAGGTCGCCGTCATCGGCGGCGGCCTGTCCGGCATCGTGGCCGCGTACGAACTGATGAAGATGGGCCTCAAGCCCGTCGTGTACGAGGCCGACCAGATCGGCGGCCGGCTGCGCACCGTCGGCTTCGAGGGCTGCGACCCCTCGCTCACCGCCGAGATGGGCGCGATGCGCTTCCCGCCGTCCTCCACGGCGCTCCAGCACTACATCGACCTCGTGGGCCTGAAGACGCGGGCGTTCCCCAACCCGCTCGCCGAGTCGACCCCCTCGACGGTCGTGGACCTCAAGGGCGAGTCGCACTACGCCGAGACCGTGGAGGACCTGCCGCAGGTCTACCGCGACGTGGCGAAGGCGTGGGCCGACTGCCTGGAGGAGGGCGCGGACTTCTCCGACATGAACCGCGCCCTGCGCGAGCGCGACGTGCCGAGGATCCGTGAGATCTGGTCGAAGCTGGTCGAGAAGCTCGACAACCAGACCTTCTACGGCTTCCTCTGCGACTCCGAGGCCTTCAAGTCCTTCCGGCACCGCGAGATCTTCGGCCAGGTCGGCTTCGGCACCGGCGGCTGGGACACCGACTTCCCGAACTCCATCCTGGAGATCCTGCGCGTCGTCTACACCGAGGCCGACGACCACCACCGCGGCATCGTCGGCGGCAGCCAGCAGCTGCCGCTGCGCCTGTGGGACCGCGAGCCGCAGAAGATCGTGCACTGGCCGCTCGGTACGTCCCTGAAGTCGCTGCACGACGGCGAGCCCAAGCCGGCCGTGACCCGCCTGACCCGCACCGCCGGCAACCGCGTCACCGTCACCGACGCCTCCGGCGACATCCGCACCTACCAGGCGGCGATCTTCACCGCCCAGTCGTGGATGCTGCTCTCCAAGATCGAGTGCGACGACTCGCTCTTCCCCATCGACCACTGGACGGCGATGGAGCGCACCCACTACATGGAGAGCTCGAAGCTCTTCGTGCCGGTCGACCGGCCGTTCTGGCTGGACAAGGACGAGCAGACCGGGCGCGACGTCATGTCGATGACGCTCACCGACCGGATGACGCGCGGCACGTACCTGCTCGACGACGGGCCGGACAAGCCCGCCGTCATCTGCCTCTCCTACACCTGGTGCGACGACAGCCTGAAGTGGCTGCCCCTGTCGGCGAACGAGCGCATGGAGGTCATGCTCAAGTCGCTCGGCGAGATCTACCCGAACGTCGACATCAGGAAGCACATCATCGGCAACCCGGTGACCGTCTCGTGGGAGAACGAGCCGTACTTCATGGGCGCCTTCAAGGCGAACCTGCCGGGCCACTACCGCTACCAGCGGCGCCTGTTCACCCACTTCATGCAGGACCGCCTGCCCGAGGACAAGCGCGGCATCTTCCTCGCGGGCGACGACATCTCCTGGACGGCCGGCTGGGCCGAGGGCGCGATCCAGACCGCGCTGAACGCGGTGTGGGGCGTGATGCACCACTTCGGCGGCTCCACGGACGCCACGAACCCCGGTCCCGGCGACGTCTACGACGAGATCGCCCCGGTCGAGCTGCCCGAGGACTGACGGGCGGCGCGGGCGGCCGGGTCCCTCGGACCGGCCGTCCGCGCGGCCTCGTACACCGCTGCGGCGACGTCCGCGAGTTCGCGGGCGTCCCGGGCTCCCGCCGCGAGCTCCGGGATGTTCTCCTCGACGCCGACCGCAGCGCGCGCCGCCAGGTCCTCGGCGATCTGCGCGGCGTCACCCCGGAAGGGGGCGCGGCCCTCGCCGACGTGGGCCCTCGGCGTGTGGCGGGTGTTGGCCCGCACCACGCTCTGGAGGGGCCGCTCCCGGCCCCGTCCGCCGGCCGCCGCCCGCGCCTCGGCCCACCGCGCGGCGAGGGCCTCGGCGCCCATGGCCACCGGCATCCAGCCGTCGGCCCGGCCCACGAGCCTGCGCGGCGCGCGGGCTGTTCGCGGGCAGCGGGATCGGAAGCGGCCGGGCGGGTTCGGGGCCGACCGCCGAGAGCGCGATGGTCGGCAGCTCCCCTTCGTACGCCACCGGGTCGGGGCCCCACACCGCGCGGCAGACGTCGATGAGCTCGTCCAGGACCTTGCCGCGCCGCGCGAGGCGCCACCGACGCCGCCGCGTACTCGTCCCTCCACCACCGTGCGGGCCCTCCGAGGTCGTAATGTCTGCCCTGCGGGAGGCTCAGTCCGAGTCGGGGCGCCATGCCTGTGCTCCTTCGCGTCGGGGCCGCCGACGCGACGTATGGCGATGCCGGTCAGTCCGGCAGTGGCGTCAGGAGGATGCGGCCGACCAGTCCCACCGCCTCGTCCAGCCGCTCCCCGAACTCCTGCGCGACGCACGGCAGTTCACGCAGGGCCCACAGGGCGCGCGCCGCTCCCCACGCGCCGTCGCGGGCCCGCTCCAGACTCCAGGAACCGGCCAGGTGCGTCAGCGGATCGCCGATCTGGAGGAGGTCGGGGCCGGGCATCAGCTCTTCGCGGATGCGTTCCTCCAGAGTGCCGAGGATGTCGCCCACGCCGTCGAACTCGTCCTCCAGATCGGCCGGTTCACAGCCGAGCGCACGGCAGGAGTCGACGAGGGCGAGCGCCAGGTCGTACCCGATGTGCGCGTTGATGCCCGCGAGGGCGAACTGCATCGGGCGCACGCCGGGATGGTGCCGGTACTGGAACAGCGGACGCCAGCAGGCGGGCGGCCGGAGCTCCTCGGCCGCCGCGTCGACGGCCGCCAGATAGCGCTCGGCGAAGCGGATGCTCAGCGTGGCCGCCGCCCGGGTGTCCGGGAAGGCGCCGAGGCCGAGATGCCGGCCGACCTCCTCGGTGACGGAGAGGTAGACCCGGTTGAAGACGGCCACGCCGTCGCGCGGCGGCAGGTCGTCGCCGAGCGCGCGCATCCGCGCCACCACGTCGTCGACCGCGCGCATCCGCGCCACCACGCCGTCGACCCCGCGCCCCGGGGTCCTGGACTCTGCGAACCGCTCCGACTGCGCCATGGGGGCAGGGTCGCAGCCCCGGCCCGGCCGGGACGCCACCGCGCCGCCCGCTTCCCCAAAACGAGGGACCCGGGATGACCGCCAGCCCGGCTCGGCCTAGCGG
>NZ_JAFEXF010000181.1 GCF_016905445.1 Streptomyces sp. G44 | reverse complement strand
GGCGGGGGCGGGTCGGGCGGGCAGGGGCCCCGGGGGGCTCCCGCGCGGTTGGGGGCCGGAGGGTTGGGGGGCCCTGGGGTCAGGGGGGGTGGCGGGGGGGTGGGCCGGTAAGACGTACGCGACGAGCCGGGACGGTGTGCCGGGGCCGTCTCCCGCGCGGACGACCACGGCCGCGTCCCGCACCAGCGGGCTGCGCCGCAGCGCGCTCTCTATCTCTCCGGGCTCGATGCGGAAGCCGCGCAGTTTGACCTGGTCGTCGGCGCGGCCGGCGAAGCGCAGCCGGCCGTCGGCGGTCCAGCGGACCAGGTCCCCGGTGCGGTACATCCGCTCCCCCGGCGCGCCGAACGGGTCGGGAAGGAACCGCTGGGCGGTGAGCCGCGGGCGGCCCAGGTAACCGCGGGCGAGGCCGGGTCCGGCGATGTACAGCTCACCGGTCACGCCGGGCGGCACGGGGCGCAGGGCGGCGTCCAGTACGTACACGCGGGTGGCGCCGGACGGGCCGCCGATGGTCGGGGTGCCGGTGCCCGGGGTCAGCGGGCCGGTCCAGGTGGCGACGACGGTGGCCTCGGTGGGGCCGTAGGAGTTGACCATGCGGCGGCGGGGGGCCCAGGTGTCGACGAGGTCGGCCGGGCAGGCCTCGGCGCCGACGATGAGGGTGCGCAGGTGGGGCAGGGCGGCGGCGGTCTCCGGCGGCAGCGTGGCCAGCGCCGCCGGCGGGATCAGCGTATGGCTGACGCGCCGTTCGGCGAGGACTTCCGCCAGCCGGTCCCCGACCAGCGGCCCTTCCTCGCCCGTCACCAGCGCGGCCCCGCTGAGCAGGGAGACGCACAGTTCGAGGATGGACGCGTCGAAGCTCGGGGAGGCGAACTGGAGTACTCGGTCGCCGGGTCCCGCCGCGTACTGTTCGGCGGCCGCCGCGGCGAAGGAGGCGAGGCCCCGGTGGGTGATCACGACGCCCTTGGGCGTGCCGGTGGAGCCGGAGGTGTAGATGACGTAGGCGGGGTGGGCGGGGGTGAGCGCGGTGGTGCGGTCGGCGTCCGTGAGTGCCGTGTCCGGCCCCTCGGTGGACCACACCTGGGCCGGGTCGTCGAGGACCAGGTGGGCGCCCGCGTCCTCGATCATGAACTCCCGCCGCTGCGGGGGGTATTCGGGGTCGACGGGCAGGAAGGCGCCGCCGGCCTTGGTGACGGCGAGCTGTGCCACCACGGCTGCCGCCGAGCGCGGCAGTGCGAGGGCCACCAGGCGTTCGGGCCCGACGCCGTTCCGGACGAGGCGGTGGGCCAGCCGGTTGGCGGCCCGGTCCACGTCGGCGTAGGTCAGCTCCCGGTCGCCGTCGATCAGCGCCACGGCGTCCGGGGTGCGGGCCGCCTGCCGTTCGAACAGGGCGGGCAGGGTGGCTTCGGGCACCGGGCGGAAGGTGCCCCGGCCTTGCGCCAGCAGGTCCCCTCGCTGGTCGGCGGAGGCCAGGGGCAGCACGCCGAGCGGGCGGCGGGGGTCCTCGGCGACGGCGTGCAGCAGGGTGCCGAGCTGCCCCGCCATCCGTTCGGCGGTGGCCGCGTCGAACAGGTCGGTGTTGTAGGTGAGCAGGGCGTGCAGCTCGCCGGAGCCGGTCTCGGCGAACTCCAGGGTGAGGTCGAACGCGGCCTGCTCCGACTCCGGTTCGACGTCGGTGACGTCCAGGCCGGGCAGGTCGAGGGCGGCGGCCGGGGTGTTCTGGAGGACGACCATGACCTGGAAGAGCGGGCTGCGGCTGGTGTCGCGGACGGGCTGCACCTCGTCGACGACCCGTTCGAACGGCACGTCCTGGTGGGCGAAGGCGTCCATGACGGTCCGCCGTACGTCGCCGAGGAACTCGGTGAACGGCCGGTCGGCCTCTGCCCGGGAGCGGAGCACCAAGGTGTTGACGAAGAAGCCGACGAGGCCTTGTGTCTCGGGCCGGTCGCGGCCGGCGTTGACGGTGCCGACGGTGATGTCCTCGCTGCCGGAGAGCCGGGCGAGGTAGCTCTGGGCGGCGGCCACGAGTGTGGTGAACAGGGTGGTGCCGTGGTCCCGGGCGAGCCGGGTGAGCCGCCGGGCGGTCGGGGCGGGCACCACCAGGCGGGTGGTCGCGCCGGCGCTGGTGCGCACGGCGGGCCGGGGCCGGTCGGTGGGCAGCTCCAGCGGTGCGGTGTCGGCGAGTTGCTCCTTCCAGTACGTGAGGTCCTCGTCGGCCTCGGTGTCGCCGGTGGTGCGCTGCCAGTGGGCGTAGTCGGCGTACTGCACCGGAAGCGGCGCCAGGTCGGTCTCCGTGGCGCCGAGTCCGGCGCGGTAGAAGTGGGCGAGGTCGCCCAGCAGGACGGAGGTGGACCAGCCGTCGGTGACGATGTGGTGCAGGGTGAGGGCGAGTACGTGGTCGTCCTCGGCGAGCCGGATCAGGCCGGCGCGCAGCAGCGGGCCCTCGCGCAGGTCGAAGGGGCGCAGGCGTTCCTCGGCGAGCAGGCGGCGTACGGCCGTTTCCGGCTCCCCCGCGCCGGGCCGGGACAGGACGTGTACGGGCAGCGGCACGTCCCGGGGCGGGTGGACGCGTTGGATGCCGTGTCCGTCGACGCTGTCGAAGGTGGTGCGCAGCGACTCGTGCCGGGCCACCACCGCGCCGAGGGCGGTGCGCAGCGCGTCGGTGTGCAGGGCGCCGCGCAGCCGCAGGGCGAGCGTGGTGACGTACTCGGCGCCGTCCGGCTCGAACTCGTGCAGGAACCACAGGCGTTGCTGGGCGTGTGACATGGGGGCGACCGCGTCGCGGGCGACCGGGACGAGCGCCGGGCGGCCGGAGTGCCGCCGTTCGCCGAGGAGGCCCGCCAGGGCGGCCGGTGTCGGGTGGGTGAAGACCGCGCGCGGTGTGAGGTCGGTGCCGAAGGCCTCGGCGAGGCGGGAGGCGAGCCGGATGCTGAGGATCGAGTCGCCGCCGAGCTGGAAGAAGTCGTCCTCCACGCCGGGCGGTTCGCTGCCGAGGACCTCGCCGAAGACGTCCGCCGTGCGGCGCTCGGCCTCGGTGCGGGGTTCGACCCGCTCGCGGCCCGGCACGGCGTCCGGTGCGGGCAGGGCGGCCCGGTCGACCTTGCCGTTGCGGCTGAGCGGCAGCGCGGCGAGCGGGACGACGGTGGTGGGCACGAGGTAGTCGGGCAGGGTGCGGGCGGCGAACGCCCGCAGTTCCTCGCCGTCCTGCCCGGCCGGGCCGACGACGTAGGCGACGAGCCGCTTGGCGCCGGGGCGGTCCTCGCGGGCCACGACGGCCACGTCGGCGACGTCCGGGTGGGCGGCGAGCACGGCCTCGGCCTCGCCGGGCTCCACCCGGAAGCCCCGGATCTTCACCTGGTCGTCGGCGCGGCCGAGGAACTCGACGGTGCCGTCCGGGCGCCGCCGGGCCAGGTCGCCCGTGCGGTACATGCGGGAGCCGGGAGGGCCGAGCGGGTCGGCGAGGAAACGGGCGGCGGTGTCGCCGGGGCGGCCCAGGTAGCCGCGGGCGACGCCCTCACCGGCCAGGTACAGCTCGCCCGGGCAGCCGGGCGGTACGGGCCGCAGCCGGGTGTCGAGGACCAGTGCCCGCATGTCGTCCAGCGGCCGGCCGATGGGGATGGTGCCGGGCACCGCCGCCGGGTCGGTGAGGGCGAAGGAGGTGGCGAAGGTGGTGGTCTCGGTGGGGCCGTAGCCGTCCACGACGGTCAGCCCGGGGCAGGCGTCGAGCACCCGGCGCACGGCCTGCGCCGGTACGACGTCACCGCCGGTCCACAGCTGCGTGAGGCCGCGGAAGCAGTCGGGCGCGTCCTGCGCGAGCAGCCGGAAGAGCCCGGCGGTCAGCCACAGCGCGGTCAGGCCGCCGTCGGCGGCGAGCCGGCGCAGCGAGGCCCCGTCGACGGTGCCGCCCGGGGCCACGACCACGCAGCCGCCGTTGAGGAGCGGCGCCCACACCTCGAAGGTGGCGGCGTCGAACGCCACCGGCGAGTGCAGCAGCACCCGCTCGCACACCCCGCCGGCGAACCGGCCGTCGGTGGCCAGCGCCGCCACGTCACGGTGCCGCACGGCGACCGCCTTGGGCAGGCCGGTGGACCCGGAGGTGAACATCACGTAGGCGAGCTGGTCGGGGTCGGCGGACGGCGCCGGGTCCCCTGCGGGTGCCGGGTCGGTGGGCTGTGCGGACGGGGTCTGACGGCTCGTGGTGCCGGGGGCGTGGAGCGGCTGGTCGGCGGCTGCGGAGGTCAGCGGCTCCGCCGCGACGGGCTGAACGGGCGGGACCTGACCGCCCGTAGGGCCAGAAGCGTGCAGCGGCTGGTCAGCGGCTGCGGACGTCAGCGGCTCCGCCGCGACGGGAGCTGCGTACAACCCGGTGGCCCCGCGGCGGGCCGCCGCCACCTCCGTGGTGGTGAGCTGGAGGGTCGTGCCCGCCTGGGTGAGCAACGTGTGGCGGCGCTCCTCAGGGGCGCGGGTGTCGACGGGGACGTAGGCGCCGCCCGCCATGAGGACGGCGAGCTGCGCCACGACCAGTTCGGCGGAGCGGTCGAGGAGCAGCGCCACCCTGTCCTCGGGGGCCAGCCCGCCGGACCGCAGCCGGTCGGCCAGGGAGCGGGCCCAGTCGAGCAGTTGCGCGTACGTCACGCGGCGTTGGCCGTCGTGGATCGCGGGTGCGTCCGGCGTGCGCCGGGCCTGCTGGGCGAACAGGTCGACGGGGCTGCGCGGCGCGGCCCGGCGGGCGGTGGTGTTCCAGGCGGCCAGCAGCTCGCGGTCGGCCGGGGCGAGCACGTCCAGGTCGGTCAGGTCCGTGTCGAACCCGTCGGCCAGGGCGGTGAGCAGTCCGGACAGGCGGTCGGCGGCGCGCTCGGCGGTGGCGGGGTCGAACAGGGCGGGGTCGTAGGACAGGTCGAAGCCGAGCTGTCCGGCGAGGTGGGCGCGGAGGCACCAGGGGAAGGTGGTGGCGTCGTCGGCGCGTACTTCCTCGACCTGGATCCCGGTGCGGGCGGTCGCCGACTCGTCCACGGGGTAGTTCTCGAACACCACCATGCTGTCGAACAACGCCTCGCCGGCGGGGACTTCGCTCACCGCCTGGATGCGGGGCAGGGCGAGGAAGTCGAACCGGCGGGCGTCGCTCTGCCGTTCCTGGAGGTCGCGCAGCCACGGCAGCACCGGCCCGCCGGGTATCCGGACCCGGGTCGGCACCGTGTTGATGAACATGCCGATCATGCCTTCGACCCCGGGCAGTTCGGCGGGACGGCCGGAGACGGTGGTGCCGAAGACCACGTCGTCGCGTCCGCCGGAACGGGCGAGGAGCAGCGCCCAGGCGCCCTCCACCACCGTGTTCACGGTCACTCCGGCGCGGGCGGCACTCTCCCGCAGCCGCCGCGAGACCCCGGCGTCCAGCTCGTGGTGGACGGCCGCGGCGGAACGGGCGCGGTGCGCCTCGGCGGGGTTGCGGTCGTACGGCAGCGGGGTCCGGGCGGTGAACCCGGCGAGGGCGTCGGCCCAGTGTCGCTCCGCCGCCGTCTCGTCCTGCTCCCGCAGCCAGTGCAGGAAGTCCGCGAAGGGCCGCCGCACGGGCGGCGCCTGGTCGGGGCCGCCGGTGAGCGCGGCGTGGCGTTCGCACACCTCGGTGAGCAGCTGCCCGGTGCTCCAGCCGTCGAGGACGATGTGGTGGGTGGACCACACCAGCAGCACCTCGTCGCCGGGCAGGGCGGCCAGGGCGAGCCGGGTGAGCGGCGCGGTGCCGAGTTCCATGCCGGCGGCGCGGTCCTCGGCGAGCAGCCGTTCGGTGGCGTCGGCGCGCTCGGCGGGGGTGAGCGCGCGCCAGTCGAGGTGGCGTACGGGCAGTTCGGCGTGGCGGTGCACCACCTGGACGGGGTGCGGCAGGCCGTGCCAGTGGACGCTGGTGCGCAGCGCCGGGGTGCGGTCGGCGACCTGCTGCCAGGCGGCGGCGAAGGCCTGCGGGTCGGCGACGCCGGACAGACGTACGGCCGTGCGGTCGAAGTAGGCGTGCTCGGTGTCCACGAGGCCGTGGAAGAGCATGCCGGACTGGAGCGGGGTGAGCGGCAGGACGTCCTCGACGTGCCGGCCCGCGCCCAGCAGGCGGTCGAGCTGTTCCTGGGCGAGGCCGGCGAGGGGGAAGTCGGAGGGGGTGCGGCCGCCCGCATCGGGGCGGGCGCAGTGCGCCACGATCTCCCGCAGGGCGCCGAGCATGTCCTCGGCGAGCCGCTCGACGGTGGGGCGGTCGTAGACGGCGGCCGGGTAGGTCCAGCCGAGTTCGAGCCGTCCCTCTTGGACCACGCCGGTGATGTCCAGGAGGTAGGGGCGGGTTTCGTCGGGGTCGGTGTCCCGGCCGGCCGGGGGCAGGGCGCCGCGGAACATGCCGTCGGCGGTGTCCGCGTCCCATTGGCCGTGGTAGTTGAAGCCGATCCGCGGGGCGGGGGCCGTGGCGAGCGGGCTGTCGGGCACGAGGTGGCGCAGGGCGCCGTGGCTCAGGCCGTGCAGCGGTACCGCGCGCAGTTGTTCCTTCACCGAGCGGAGGGTGTCGTGCCAGCCGGCGTCCGGGGTGACGCGCAGGGCGAGCGGGAACTCGGCGGTGAACCAGCCGACGGTCCGCGACAGGTCCGCGTCCGCGAACAGCTCCTCCCGGCCGTGGCCCTCGACGCCCAGCAGGACGGTGTCGCGTCCGCACCAGCGGGCCAGGGTGCGGCCAAGAGCGCTGAGCAGGATGTCGTTGACCTGGGTGCGGTAGGTCTGCGGGACCTCGCGCAGCAGGGCGTCGGTGGTCCGCGGATCCAGGGTGACGGTGAGGGTGGTGGCGGTGCCGTGGGTGTTCGGGCCGGGCCGTCCCGCGGGCAGTTCGGCCGGTGCCCTGCCGGTGCGTGTCCAGTACGGCAGGTCGGCGTCGAGTGCGCCGGAACGGGTGTGCCGGTCGAGCCGGGCGGCCCAGCGGCCGTAGGACGTGCCGGTGGGCGGCAGTTCGACGGGCAGGCCGTTCGCCGCCGCGCGCTGGGCGGTCTCCAGGTCCGCGAGCAGGATGCGCCAGGAGACCCCGTCGATGACCAAGTGGTGGGCGGTGACGATCAGTTGTCCGGGCCGGTCCGGGCCTCGGTCGAAGAACAGGACGCGGACGACGCGCCCGGCGGTGGGGTCGAGGGCGGCCTGTGCCTCGTCCGTCAGCCGCTGGACCTCGGTCTCCAACGCCGTGTCGTCCAGACCGGCCGCGTCGTGCCGGGTGAAGACGCCGTCCGGCGCCTCGGGCAGGACATCCTGGCGCCAGCCGTCGGCGGCACGGCGGAACCGGGTGCGCAGGGCGGCGTGGTGGCGTACGAGGGCGTCGGTGGCGGTGCGCAGCGTCGGGCCGGTGGCGTCCGGGGCGAGTTCGAGGCGCTGGGTCATGGTGAAGCGGAGCCGCTCCCCCGGGTCGCGGCCGTCCAGGTACCAGCGCTGGATCGGGGTGAGCGGCGCCTCGGCCGGTTCCTCGGCGGTGTCCTGCGCGGGTGCGGACTCCCGTACGCGCAGGGCGAGTTCGGCGACCGTCTGGTGGCGGAACACGTCCTTGGTGGCGAGGACGAGTCCGGCCTGCCGGGCGCGGGAGACGATCTGGATGCTCAGGATGGAGTCGCCGCCGAGCGTGAAGAAGTTGTCGCGGGCGCCGACGCGTTCGACGCCGAGCACCTCGGCCCAGATCGCCGCCAGACGCTCTTCCGTGCCGGCGCGGGGAACGACGTAGGGCGTGCCGCTGTCGGGCTGTGCGGGCGGGGCGGGCAGGGCGCGCCGGTCCGTCTTGCCGCTGGTGGTGCGCGGGATGCGGGCCAGCGGGACGAACGCGGCGGGAACCATGTGGTCGGGCAGGGTGCGGCGCAGCGCGAGGCGCAGGGCGTCGGCGGAGGGCACCCGGTCGGCGGCGGGCACGATGTAGCCGACGAGCATGAGGCGGCCGGCGTTCTCGCGGGCGGCGACCGCCGCGTCGGCGACGTCCGGGTGGCCCTGGAGGGCGGCCTCCACCTCGCCGGGTTCGACGCGGAAGCCGCGGATCTTGACCTGCTCGTCGGCCCGGCCGAGGAATTCGAGGATTCCGTTGCGGTCCCAGCGGGCCCGGTCGCCGGTGCGGTACATGCGCTCGCCGGGCGCGCCGAACGGGTCGGCGAGGAAGCGGGCGGCGGTGAGTCCTGGCCGGTTCAGGTAGCCGCGGGCCACCTGCGCCCCGGCCAGGTACAGCTCGCCGGGCGTGCCGGACGGCACCGGGCGCAGGGCGGCGTCGAGGACGTAGGCGCGCAGGTTGCCGCCGGGGCGGCCGATGACCGGGCGGTGGGGCTGGTCGGCGCAGCGGCCGTAGACGGCGTCGACGGTGGTCTCGGTGGGGCCGTACATGTTGTACACCGCCACGCCGAGGTCCTGTTCGGCGCCCACGAGGTCGCGCCAGCCCGCCGGGGTGACGGCCTCACCGCCGACGAGCAGCAGGCGCGGGTGGTGGCGGCCGGCGGCGAGCAGCCCGGCGGAGGTGAGTTCGCGCAGGTAAGAGGGGGTGACGTTGACCAGGTCGAGGCGGTGTTCGGCGACCTGGGCGCAGAACGCCCGCGGGTCCAGGCGTACGTCCTCGTCGATCAGGTGGACCTCGTGGCCGAGGGCGAGGAGCAGCGGTCCTTCCCAGGAGGTGTCGAAGGAGAAGGAGGCGCTGAGCGCGGCCCGCAGCCGCCGTCCGTCGGCGGTGTGCGGGGCGAGCAGGCCGGTGCGGTGGTCGTGGCAGAGGTTGACCAGGTTGCGGTGTTCGACGGCGACGCCCTTGGGGCGGCCGGTGGAGCCCGAGGTGTAGATGATGTAGGCGGTGTTCTCGGGCAGCAGGGGCCGGACGCGGTCGGCGTCGGTCGGGTCGTGGGCGGGCAGCCGGTCCCAGGGCACCGCGTCGAGGCCGGTGAGCAGGGTGTGCGGGCGGGCGTCGGCGAGGAGGAACTCCTGCCGCTCGGCGGGGAGTTCGGGGTCCAGGCAGAGCAGGGTGGCGCCCGCCTTGAGGACGGCGAGCACCGCCGCCATCAGGTCGCTGGTGCGCGGCAGCCGGACGGCGACCACGTCCTCGGTGCCCGCGCCCTGGGCGATGAGGTGGTGGGCGAGCCGGTTGGCGCGCTGGTTCAGGGCGGCGAAGTCGAGCGTGGCGTCACGGGCGGCCAGGGCGGTGTGCTCGGGGGTTCGGGCGGCCTGTGCCTCGAACAGCGCGGGGAAGGTGGTGTCCGGCTCGGGCAGGCGGATGCCTTCACCCTGGCGCAGCACCCGGTGCCGCTCGTCGTCGGTCATCAGCGGCAGCCGGTCCGCGTGCTGCCCGGGGTCCTCGGCGATGGCCTCCAGCAGGACGCGCAGCCGGGCGGCCAGGCGTTCGGCGGTGTCGGTGTCGAACAGCCCGGTGTTGTACTCCAGGTGGCCGGTGAGTCCGGCGTCGCCCTCCACGAAGTCGAAGGCGAGGTCGTAGGTGGCGGTGCGCACCGGCGGGGTCATCGGCTCCGCCGTCAGGCCGGGCAGCCGCAGCGGCTCGGTGCCGAGGTTGTGCAGGGCGACCATGACCTGGAACAGGGGGGTGCGGCTGGTGTCCCGTTCGGGCTGGAGGGCGTCCACGACGCGCTCGAAGGGCACCTCTTGGTGGGCGAACGCGTCCAGGGCGGTGTCGCGCACCTCGGCGAGCAGTTCCCGGAAGGGCACGCCGGGGCGGACCCGGGCGCGCAGCACCAGCGTGTTGACGAACATACCGACCAGGTCGTGCAGTTCGGGCCGCTCGCGTCCCGCGGTGACGGTGCCGACGGTGACGTCCTCCTGTCCCGCCCATCGGGCGAGCAGCGTCTGACAGGCCGTCACCAGTGTCATGTAGAGGGTGGCGTCGGCCTCCCGGGCCCGTTCGCGCAGCCGCTCGGTGAGCGCGGCGGGCAGGGTGAAGGTCAGCAGGGCGCCGTCGCGGGTGCGGACGGCCGGGCGCGGCCGGTCGGTGGGCAGCTCCAGCGGGGTCACGCCGTCCAAGGCCTGGCGCCAGTAGGCGAGTTCGGCTTCGGCGCGGTCGGTGCGGGAACGCTGCCAGGCCGCGTAGTCGCTGTAGCGGACGGGGAGCTCGGGCAGTTGCGGGCGGCGGTCTTCAAGGGCTGCCGCGTACAGCTCGCCCAGGTCCCGGGCGAGTACGCCGATGGACCAGCCGTCGGTGACGATGTGGTGCACGGCCAGGACGAGGACGTGCTCGTCGGCGGCGGACCGGGCCAGGCGGGCCCGCAGCAGGGGCCCGGCGGCCAGGTCGAAGGGCGTGGCGGCGGTCTGTCCCACGAGGACGTCCAGCGCGGCGGCGTCCGGGAGGTCCGTCACCGGCAGTTCCACGGCCTGGGGCGGGTGGACGATCTGCCGGGCGCGGCCGTCGTGCTCGGCGAACGTGGTGCGCAGCGCCTCGTGCCGCGTGACCAGACCGTCCAGGGCGGTGCGCAGGGCCGCGTGGTCCAGCGGACCGCGCAGCCGCAGCACGGACAGGGTGGTGAACTCCGTGCTGCCCGGCTCGAACCGGTCCAGGAACCACAGGCGCTGCTGGGCGTACGACAGCGGCGCCGGGGTGTCCGGGTCGGCGGCCGGGATGAGGGCGGCGGCCTCCGCGCCGCCCGGCTCACCGAGGGCGGCGGCGAGGTCGCGGAGCGTGGGGTGGGTGAACAGCAGCCGGGGTGAGATGTCCGTGCCGAAGGCGGCGCGCAGCCGGGAGGTGACGCGGACGGCGAGGATGGAGTCGCCGCCGAGGGCGAAGAAGTCGTCGTCGGCGCCGGCCTCGTCGGTGTCCAGGACGTCCGTCCAGGCGGCGGCGACGAGCCGTTCGGCCCGGGTGCGCGGCGCGGTCCGCGTGCCCTCGGCGGCGAAGCCGTCGGGGCCCGGCGCGGGCAGGGCACGCCGGTCGAGCTTGCCGTTGGCGGTGAGCGGCAGCGCGGCCATCGGCACGTAGGCGGCGGGCACCATGTGCGCGGGCAGCAGCCCTTCGAGGTACGCGCGGAGGTCGGCGGCGGGCGGCGGCGTGGCGCGCTCCCCCGTGCCGGTGCCCGCTCCGGTGCCAGGACCTGTTCCGGCGCCTGTGCCGGTGCCGACGACGTGGGCGACGAGGCGGCGGGTCCCCGCGGTGTCCTCGTACACGCCGACGGCGGCCGCGCCGACGCCGGGGTGGCCGTGCAGGGCGGCCTCGATCTCGCCGGGTTCGATGCGGTAGCCGCGGATCTTGACCTGCTGGTCGGCGCGGCCCAGGTACTCCAGGGTGCCGTCGGCGCGCCAGCGGGCCCGGTCCCCGGTGCGGTACATGCGGGTGCCCGGCCGGCCGAAGGGGTCGGCGAGGAAGCGGGTCGCGGTCAGTCCGGGCCGCTTCAGATAGCCGCGCGCGAGACCCTCACCGGCCACGAACAGTTCGCCCACGGCGCCCGGCGGCACCGGCTGGAGCGTGTCGTCGAGGACGTAGAGGCGCAGGTCGGGTATCCCGGTGCCGATGGGGCTGGCGGCGGCGCCGGGGCGGGCGGCCAGGCCGCTGTCCAGGCCCGCGTAGGTGACATGGACGGTGGTCTCGGTGATGCCGTACATGTTCACCAGGCGCGGCGCGGTGTCCGGGTGGCGGGCGTACCAGTCGGCGAGCCTGCCCACGTCGAGCGCCTCGCCGCCGAAGATCACCGTACGCAGCGCCAACCGGTCGCCCACGGCGGGGAGTTCGGCGTCCGCGCGGATCAGCGGGTAGAACGCGGACGGCGTCTGGTTGAGGACGGTGACCTGCTCGTCGGCGAGCAGGCGCAGGAAGTCCTCCGGGGAGCGGGCGGTGTCCTCGGGGACGATCACGAGCCGGCCGCCGTGCAGCAGCGGCCCCCACAGCTCCCACACCGAGAAGTCGAAGGCGTACGAGTGGAACAGCGTCCACACGTCGTCGGCGCCGAAGCCGAACCACTGCCGGGTGCGGGTGAACAGCCGGACCACGTTGGCGTGCGGGACGACGACGCCCTTGGGGCGGCCGGTGGAGCCGGAGGTGTAGATGGCGTAGGCGGGGCTGTCGGGCAGCGCGCGCCGGGCCGGGCCCGCGGCCGGGCGGCGGGCCAGGTCGGCGCGGACCTCCGGGTCGTCGAGGAGCAGCCGGGGCACGTCCGGGCCGGCCGCCGTGGTCCGCCGGGTGGTGACCAGCGCGACCGGCGCGGCGTCGGCGAGCAGGTGCCGGACGCGCTCCTCGGGCAGCCGGGGGTCGATGGGCAGGTAGGCGGCGCCGGTCTTGAGGACGGCGAGGACGGCCACGACGAGGTCGGTGGAGCGGGGCAGGGCGAGGGCGACGAACGTCTCGGGTCCGGCGCCGAGTTCGGCGAGCCGGTGGGCGAGGCGGCCCGCCCGCGCGTCCAGGGTGGCGTAGTCGAGCCGTTCGTCGCCGCAGGTGAGCGCCTCGGCGTCGGGGGTGCGGGCGGCCTGGGCGGCGAACAGCGCGTCCAGCGTGTCGGCGGGGCTGCCCTCCTCGGTGCCGTTCCACTCGGTGAGCATCCGCCGCCGTTCCTCGGCGGTGGTCCAGGCGAGGGAGCGCACGGGCCGGTCGGGGTCGTCGGCCAGTTCCGTGAGCAGCAGGCAGAGCCGGTCGGCGAGGGCCGTCACGGTCGTCGCGTCGAACAGCTGGGGGTCGTAGGCGAGGTCGAAGCCGAACCGCTCGCCCTGGTAGGCGCGCAGCACCAGCGGGAAGTTGGTGGCGTCCCGGGAGGAGACGTCGGCCAGGCGTATCCCGGTCGTGGCCGAACGCGCTTCGTCGAAGGGGTAGTTCTCGAAGGCCACCATGCTGTCGAAGAGGGGGGTGCCGGCCGGTACGTCGCTCAGCGAGGTCAGCTCGGCGAGGGACACCGCCGCGAACCGCCGCGCCTGCGCCTGTTCCTCCTGGAGTTCCCGGAGCCAGGCGGCGGCGGTGCGGCCGCCGTCCACGCGGACGCGGGTGGGCAGGGTGTTGATGAACATGCCCACCATCGACTCGGCGCCGGGCAGGTCGTCGGGCCGTCCGGAGACGGTGGTGCCGAACAGCACGTCCCGTTCGGCGCTGTAGCGCGACAGGAGCAGCGCCCAGGCGCCCTGGACCACGGTGCCGAGGGTGAGTCCGGCCGTCCGGGCGGTGTGGGCCAGGCGGGCGGAGACGGCGTCGGACAGCGCGCACGCGTGCACGCCGGCGGAGCGGGTCTCGTGGCCGGGGCGCCGGGCGCGGTCGGCGGGGAGCGGGGTGGGGGTGGCGAACCCGTCGAGGACGGTCCGCCAGTGGGCGTGGGCGGCCCCGGTGTCCTGGTCGGCCAGCCAGCGCACGTAGTCGCCGAACGGCCGGCGCGCCGACGGCCGGGGTTCGGCGCCGGTGGTGAGCCCCGCGTACTCCTCGGACACCTCGGTGAGCACCTGGGCGAGGCTCCAGCCGTCCAGGATCAGGTGGTGGGAGGTCCACAGCAGGTGCAGCCGGGCGTCGGGGAGGCGGACGAGGGTGAGGCGCATCAGGGGCGCGGTGGTGAGGTCGAGGCCGCGGGCGAGGTCGTCGGCGCGCAGCCGTTCGAGCCGCGCGGCCCGCTCCGCCGCGTCAAGTTCACGCCAGTCCAGCCGGAGGACGGGCACCTCGACGCGGCGGTGCACGACCTGGAGCGGCACCGGGACGCCCTCCCACACCACCGAGGTGCGCAGGGCGGGGGTGCGGTCGGTGACCCGTTGCCAGGCCAGGGCGAGGGCGTCCGGGTCGCTCACGCCCTCAAGGAGCAGTGCGGCCTGGTCGACGTACACGTCGTCGTCTCCGCCGACCAGCCGGTGGAAGAGCATGCCTTCCTGGAGCGGGGTGAGCGGCAGCAGGTCGTCGACATCAAGGACGTCCCGGCCGTCGCCGACGAGCCGGTCCACACCGGCCTGATCCAGACGCGCCAAGGGGAAGTCGGAGGGCGTACGTCCGCCCGCGCCGGGGCGGGCGCAGTGCTCGACGATGGCGGCGAGCGCCCCCACCATGCCCGCGGCCAGCTCCCGGACGGTGTCCTCGCGGTGCACCTGGTCGCTGTAGTGCCAGGTGATCTCCAGTTGGCCGTCCGTCACGAGGGCGGACACGTCGAGGAGGTGGTCCAGCGGCGCGTCGGGGTCCATGTCCCGGCCGGGTACGTCGGCGACGGGCGCGAAGTCCCCTCCGGCGGACGCCTCCCACTGGCCGTGGTAGGTGAAGCACACGTCGGGCAGCGGCAGTCGGCCGAGAGCGCGGGCCTCGGGGTTCGGTGAGCCGAGGTGGCCGAGCGCCTGGTAGCCGAGGCCGCGGCGGGGCACGGCGCGCAGCCGTTCCTTGACGGCCTTGAGGGTGGTGCCCCAGTTGTCCGGTCCTGCCGGGGTGAGGGTGACGGGGTACTGGGTGGTGAACCAGCCGACCGTACGGGACAGGTCGGCGCCCTCGTCCAGTTCCTCCTCGCGGCCGTGGCCCTCCAGGGCGACGGTCACCCGGTCGGCGCCCGTCCAGTCGGCCAGTACGCGGCTCAGCGCGCTCAGCAGCACGTCGTTGACCTGGGTGCGGTACGCGCCCGGCACCCGCCGCAGCAGTGCCTCGGTGGTGTCCCGGTCCACGCGCGTGCGGACGGTGTGCACGGATCCGGCGAGCGGGGTGCCGGGCAGGTCGACGGGGAGCGGGGTGCGCGGTGCCCGCGCCTCCTGCGTCCAGTGGGGCAGGTCGTCGTCGAGGTCGCCGGCCCGGACCCGTTCGGTCAGGGTCCGGGCCCAGTCGGCGAACGGGGTGTGCTCGGGTTCCGGCAGGGGCTCCTCACCGGCAGCGGCCCGGCGGTAGGCGTGCTCCAGGTCGGTGAGCAGGATCCGCCAGGAGACGCTGTCCACCGCCAAGTGGTGGGCGGCGACGAAGAGTTGCGGACGTTCCCCGCCGGGCAGCAGGGCCGCGCGCAGCAGGGCTCCGGTCGCCGGGTCCAGGGCGGCGCGGGCCGCTTCGGCGGCTTCGGCGGGCGTCGTCTCGGGGTGGTGGCGGGTGAGCAGTCCCGTCGCCGGGCCGGTGCCGGGGTGCTGCCGCCAGGCGCCGTCGGTGTGGGTGAAGCGGGTGCGCAGGGCCGGGTGGCGGGCGGCCACGGCGTGCAGCGCCCGGTCCAGGGCCTGTTCGTCGAGGTCGTACGGGAGGTCGAGCAGCATCGACATGGCGAAGTGGCGCAGCGGCCCGTGCGTGGCGAAGAACCACTCCTGGACGGGGGTGAGCGGCGCGGGCCCGTCCTCGTGCGGGCGGCGGGGCGCGGGCACGGCGGCGGTGCGGCGGGACGCGGCTGCGGCGAGGTCGGCGACCGTCTGGTGGCGGAAGACGTCCTGCGAGCCGATGTGCAGGCCCGCCGCGCGGGCGCGGGAGACGGCCTGGATGCTCAGGATCGAGTCGCCGCCCAGCTCGAAGAAGTTGTCCGTCACGCCGACCCGGGCCACCCCGAGCACCTCGGCCCAGATGCCGGCCAGGGTCTCCTCGCCGGGGGTGCGCGGGGCGACGGACTCCCGCTCCTCCGCGGTGTTCTCGGGCATCGGCAGGGCACGGCGGTCCAGCTTGCCGCTGGTGGTCAGCGGCAGCGCGTCCAGCGAGGTGAAGGAGGACGGCACCAGCGCGTCGGGCAGCGCCTCGCGCAGGGCGGCCCGCAGGTCGGCGGGGGCGGGCCGGGACGCGCCCGGCGCGGGGACGACGTAGGCGGCGAGGCGGGTG
>NZ_JAFEXF010000180.1 GCF_016905445.1 Streptomyces sp. G44 | reverse complement strand
CTCGACGGCCGCCTCGACGCGCCAGCACGCGGCGGCCAGGCGGGCGTCGTGGGAGGCCTCCGGGTCAGCGGCGACGGAAGCCAGCCCGCGCACCTCGTGCGCGCAGGCGTCGAGCAGGGCGAGGACCTGGAGAGCGCGCTGCTTGCGGGCGCGCAGCGGGCAGAGCGGATGCACGAGCGGCGCCACGGACAGACGTACCCGGCCCAGCAGCGCTTCGAGCTCGGCGACCCGGTGGGCGGGGTCGGCGTCGGCCGCCCCGGCGAGCCGCGCGGCGGCCTCCGCGGTGCAGGCGTGCACGCAGCGCAGCGCGCGCTCGATCCAGCCGTGGGTCGTGGCATGGGTGGTGATGGGCAGGACGAGGAGGACCGCGAGCACCGCGCCCAGCGCGCCGACCCCGGTCTCCACGAGCCGCAGCACGAGCAGATCCCCGTTCAGCACCCCGATGAGGCCGTACAGGGAGCTGGCCAGCACCGTCACCGACAGCATCATCCACGTGTACGACACCGCGGCCGTGAAGAAGATGCCGAAGACGCTGATCGCGACCAGCACGCCGCTGGGCACGGCCGCGCCGTTCAGCGGTACGACGAGCAGGAACCCGGCGCCGATCCCGAGGAGGGTGCCGAGCAGCCTGCGGAAGCCCCGTACGAGCGTCTCGCCGCGCGAGGTGGTGTTCACGAAGACCCACCAGGTGGCGCCCACGGCCCAGTACCACCGCTCACCGGAGACCACCTGCCCGAGCGAGAGCGCGAAAGCGCCGCCGAGCGTGGCCTGGACCGCCTGCCGGGTCGTCGCCCGCGCCAGGCCCCTGCCGACCGGCGGAACCGGCGGTGCCGCGGTCGGCAGCCGCCGCTCGTAGCACCACAGGCCGAAGCGCACGGCCGAGGACGCCAGGAGGGAGAGCAGGACGGCGGCGTAGAGCTCCGGCAGCTGCTGCCACTCGGCGCGCAGGAACTGCGTGATGAAGAACGTCATGAACGCGAAGACCCCGAGCGAGTGCCCGCGCGGACCCCACCGCCGCGCGTAGACCCCGACGCCCATCACGGCGAGGAACGCGATGTCCCGCGCCACGGGAACGTCGTGCAGACCGGCGGCCAGCGCGAGGACGGGGAAGCCGACGACCGGCAGCAGCGCGGTGGTGACCGCCTGCCCGCGCACCGTCGCGTCGGTCACGGTGAAGAGAGCGAGGAGGGCGGCGAGGCCGCCGATGATCGCCGCCATGAGCGAATGCCCGGCCAGCCCGCAGACCGCCACCGCCAGCCCGATGCCGAGGACGGCCCGCGAGGCGAAGCGCAACCGCACCCGCCCCGGATCCGGAGCCACGAACACCCTCTTCAGCACTGCTTCCCCGCCCTTCCGTGACGTGCCCGACCCGGCCGCATGAAAAAGGCGCCGCGGGGATCCGCAGCGCCATCGACGGACCCATCACACCATCTACTCGCCTCTTGGCTCAACTGGCCCCCTTCGAGCTGGACCATTGGCTCATCACGGCCTGCCCGCACCGAACCGGGAGCAGGCCAACGGATCAGAGGCCGAAGCGGGGAAACGGACGAGGAGCCGGGGACCGGGGCAGGAGAAGACCCCGGGCCTGAGAAGACTCCGGGCATGAGAAGACCCCGGCTGGACGGGGGAGACCAGCCGGGGTCGTCGTGGGTGGCTCGCGGAGGGCGGTCGCCTCTCGGCGAAAGGCTCCATGGGGCTTCAGCCGAACGATCGTCCCCATGGGCCACAGGTGAGGCCCGGGGACACTGTCCCCTCCGCAGCCACATCTAGGGAACGAGGGACCACACCTGGTTGTTCCGGGCCTTCGCGTCTTATCGGCGTGACCTGGGACACAGGTGATGGCCCGGCGCCGACGCCCGCTCGCCCCGACCGTGCCGGCGCGGCCGCCTCCGCCGCCGCCTGGTCTGGACCGACTGCTAGCGTCGGCCGCACGAGCGGCGCCTCGGACGCGGCGCCCCCGGTCGAGAGGGGACAGCAGTGGGCTACGGCAACCGCGCCGGGCGGGCGTACATCGGATCCTTCACCGCGGCCGGAGGTCTCGGCATCCTCACCGCGGCCGTCGACGAGGACACCGGCGCGCTGACCGTCCTCAGCACCACGGACGCGGTCGCCGACCCGTCCTACCTCGCCCTCTCGCCCACCGGCGACACCCTCTACGCGGTCAGCGAGACATCGGACGGCGCCCTCGCCGCGTACTGCCTCGAAGGCGACAAGCCGGAACTTGCAGGCCGCCCCGTGCCGGTCGGCTCGGCCCCCACCCACCTCGCGCTGTACGACGGCCACGTGCTCACCGCCAACTACCGCTCCGGCAGCGTCACCGCCGTGCCGCTGCGCCCCGACGGCGGCCTCGCGGCCCCCGCGGGCGAACTGTGCCACACCGGATCGGGGCCCCACCCGCAGCGCCAGCAGGGCCCGCACGCCCACCAGGTGCTCGCCGACCCGAGCGGCCGCTGGGCCGTCAGCGTCGACCTCGGCACGGACTCCGTCCGCGTCTGCGCGCTCGGCGACGACGGGCTGAGGCTCCACCGCGAAGTGGCGCTGCGTCCGGGCTCGGGGCCGCGCCACCTCGTCTTCCACCCGCGCGGCGACCGCGCCTACGTCCTCAACGAACTCACCCCCACGCTCACCGTCTGCGCCTGGGACGCCGACGACGGCACGCTCAAGCCGCTCGGCGAGGTCTCCGTCCTCGTCGACGTCCCGGACGGCGACGTCTACCCCTCCGAGGTCGTCGTCGCCCCCGACGGCCGGTTCCTGTGGACCGCCACACGCGGCGCCGACGTGATCTCCGTCCTGACGCTCGACGAGGCCGGCGACGCGCCCCGGCTCGCGGCCACGGTGTCCTGCGGCGGGCACTGGCCGCGCGACCTGGCCATCGCCCCCTCGGGGCGGCATCTGTACGCCGCCAATGAGCGCTCGGGCGACGTCACCTGGTTCACGGTCGACCACGACACCGGGCTCCCGCGGAAGTCCGGCTCCATCGAGGCGCCCGCCGCCTCGTGCGTGATCTTCGGCTGAGCCGACGGCTCGGGACCTGTCGCATGGAGGCGAAAGGCCCTTGCGCGCGAAGGGCCCGTGTATGTGGAGGGGCCCTATACGTGAAGGGGCCGTGTACGTCGATGGGCCCGCCCCCACATCGGGGCGGGCCCATCGGCGTACCTGCGCGGGGGCTCAGTGCACCGGCGCGCCCGACGGCTGCTGCGGGGCGATGCCGAGCGCCGTCGTGTACTTCGAGAGCGCCAGCTTGCCGATCGCCGGGTAGGGACCGAGCGGCTCGGCGACCGAGCAGCCGGCCTCCTTCGCCGCCGCGTCCAGCAGGCCCGCGTCGAGCTCGGGGCCGATCAGGTACGGCGCCAGCGCCAGCTGGGCCGAGCCGGAGCCGCGCAGCTGCTCGGCGATGGCCGCGATGGAGCCCTCCTGGTCGAGCGCGGCGGCCATCACCGGCACCGCGAGGCGCGCGGCGAGCAGCATGCCGGTGATCCCGGCGGCCTGTACGGCCTCCTCGCCGCCGACCGTGGCGAGGACGATGCCGTCCGCCGCGGTCGCGACGGTGAACAGGCGCGCGCGGTCGGCACGGGCGAGCCCGGCCTCCGACAGGCGCACGTGCAGCGCCTCGGCGAGCAGCGGGTGCGGGCCGAGCACATCGGTCAGCTCGGCGGCGACACCGCTGTCCGCGACGGTCTGCCGTATCCGGTCCGTCAGCGTGCTGTCGGGGCCCGCGAGCAGCGGCACCACGACCGCCACCGGGCCCTCCGGCCGAGCCGCCGGCGCGTCCTCGCCGGCCTCGGCGGCGGCGGCGCGCGCCCGCTCGAGACGGGCGGCGCGCTGGGCGGCCGCGTGCACGAGCACCGACCGCAGCGACGGGAACTCGGGGAAGGACGTGACGGTGGCGTCCTCCTCACCGTCGACGTAACCGATACGGGCGTCCAGGCCGGGCAGCTCGGAGCGGGCGATGCTCACGACTTCCTCGGCGAGGCCGCGCGTGGTGGTGCTGGGGGCACCCGGCACGGCGAGGACGAGTGCGGGTGCGCCCTCAGGAGCCGCGACGGGCTCCGGACGGCGGTGCCGGCCCGGCTGACGGGGGCGCGGCATTCGTACGGGCAGGCCGGATGCGGGCCCAGTGGAGGAGCTCATGCGCCCGCATGCTACTGGCTTGCGGGGCCGCCCTGTTCGGGGAGGGTGCAGGTGAGCGGTATAAGTCCGTTTTTGTCTGATGAATTACCCAGAGGTCGACTGTCACCTTCCTCCTGCGCCTTCCGCGGGGGGAGAATGAGCGGAGGCCGCGAGGAGGGCACGCGCGGAAGGCACGCGGCGAGCACGCGCGGAAAGAGCGGGGCGAGCACGCGTGGAAGGCACGCGGGGAGCCTGTGCGGAGGTCACGCCGGGGAATGCACGGAGAGCATGCGCGCGTCCCGCGGCAGCCGCAGCCGGTCCAGGGCGATGTCGACCGCGATGCGCAGGGCGCCGTCCAGGGGGTCGCCGGCCGCCGGTACCTGCCGCGCCCGCGGCAGTTGGGCCGCCAGCTCTTCGCGCAGCGGCGCGAGCAGCGGCTCCCCCAGCTTGAACAGCCCGCCCGTGAGGGCCACTTCGCACACTCCGCCCCGGGGAGAGGCGGCCGCCGCGGCGTCCGCGATGTGCCGCGCCGCGTCCCGCAGGATGCCGTCCGCCACCGCGTCGTCCGTCGCGCAGCCCGCCACCTCGGGTGCGAACGAGGCGAGGACGGCCGGCCGGTCGGCACGGGGGTAGAGGCGGCCCGGCAGCCCCGCCACCGGTCCGAACAGCTTCTCCGCACGCGCGAGGAGCGGACGTGAACCGCCCCGCCTGCCGTCGTGCGCCCGCATCGCCGCTTCGAGCCCCGCGCGGCCGATCCAGGCGCCGCCGCCGCAGTCCCCGAGCAGATGGCCCCAACCGTCGGCACGCCGCCAGGCGGTGAGGTCCGTGCCCAGCGCGATCAGGCCGGTGCCCGCGGCGACCACCGCGCCGGGGCGCTCCCCGAGCGCGCCCGCGTAAGCCGTCACGGCGTCCGCGGCCAGCGCCACGCGCCGTACGCCGAGGGCCTCGCCGAGCGCGGGCGGCAGTTCGGCCCGCAGGCCGTCGCCCAGCGTCGCCATCCCCGCCGCCCCGACGGCGACGGCCGTGATCCGCCCGCCGCCCGCCCGCTCCAGCAACGCCCGCGCCATGGGCAGCAGTTGCGCCAGGAAGTGCGCGGCGTCGATGCCGCGCGACCCCGTGCGCACCGGCTCCGTGGAACGCACCGGCTCCCCGGCAGGGACCGGGCGCGGCCCACTGCCGTCCGGCACGGCGAGAGCGGCCCGCAGTCCGGAGCCTCCCGAGTCGACGCCCAGGACGCACGCCGGCTCGGTCACGGAAGCCGCCAGTCGACCGGCTGCGCCCCCTGCTGGACCAGCAGGTCATTGGCCCGGCTGAAGGGGCGCGAGCCGAAGAAGCCCCGGTCCGCCGACATGGGGGAGGGGTGCGCGGACTCCACCGACGGCAACTGCCCGAGCAGCGGCCGCAGATTGCGCGCGTCACGCCCCCACAGGATCGACACCAGCGGCTTCCCGCGCGCCGCGAGCGCCCGTATCGCCTGCTCGGTGACCTCTTCCCAGCCCTTGCCGCGGTGTGCGGCGGGCTTGCGCGGAGCCGTGGTGAGCGCCCTGTTGAGGAGCAGGACGCCCTGCCGGGTCCACGGCGTCAGGTCGCCGTTCGACGGCGGGGGCAGCCCCAGGTCGTGGGTCATCTCGCGGTAGATGTTGATGAGGCTTCCCGGCAGCGGCCGCACCTCGGGCGCGACCGAGAACGACAGCCCCACCGCGTGACCGGGCGTGGGATAGGGGTCCTGGCCGACGATCAGGACGCGGACGTCGTCGAAGGGCTGCTGGAACGCGCGCAGCACGTTCGGTCCCGCCGGGAGGTAGGTGCGTCCCGCGGCGATCTCCGCGCGCAGGAAGTCCCCCATCCCGGCAATCCGTTCGGCCACCGGTTCCAGGGCCTTGGCCCAGCCGGGTTCGACGATCTCATGCAAGGGTCGTGGTGCCACGGCGTCACCCTACTGCCGTACCGCCGGTGCCGATCAACCGATGGCCGCGGCCCGCACGCACAGCACGTCCGGCAGGTGCGAGGCGAGCAGCCGCCAGCTGTCGCCGTCGTCCGCCGAGGCGTACACCTCGCCGTTGCGGTTGCCGAAGTAGAGGCCGGCCGGGTCGTTGCCGTCGCTGCACATGGCGTCCCGCAGCACCGTGCCGTAGTGATCCCCCTGGGGCAGGCCCGCGCTCAGCGGCTCCCAGCTCGCGCCCGCGTCGGCCGTGCGGTACACGCGGCAGCGGCGGCCCGCGGGGACGCGGTCGCTGTCCGCCTCGATCGGGAAGACGTACGCCGTGCCGCCGCGGTGCGGGTGGGCGACCACGGCGAAACCGAAGTCGGAGGGCAGGCCGCCGCCGATGTCCGTCCAGTGCGCCCCCGCGTCGTCGCTGCGGTACACCCCCCAGTGGTTCTGGAGGTACAGCCGGTCGGGGTCGGCCGCGTCCCGCGCGACCTTGTGCACGCACTGTCCGAACTCGGGGTCCGGCTCCGGCAGGAACACCGCCGAGACCCCGCTGTTCGAAGGGGCCCAGCTTCCGCCGCCGTCCAGCGTGCGGAACACCCCCGCCGTGGAGACCGCGACCGTCACCGCCCGGGCGTCCCGGGCGTCGGTCAGGACGGTGTGCAGGCCCTCGCCGCCACCGCCCGGCACCCATTTGGAGCGCGTGGGGTGCTCCCAGAGCGGGCGGACGAGCGCGAAGGTCTCGCCGCGGTCCTCCGAGCGGTACAGCGCGGCCGGTTCCGTGCCCGCGAACACCACGTCGGGCTCCGCGGCCGACGGGTGCAGCTGCCACACCCGCTCCAGCGACGCCCCGGTGTCCTTGGGGAACTTCACCGCGGGCTTCGACGGCTCCGTCCACGACCGGCCCAGGTCGTCGGAGTGGAAGACGGACGGGCCCCAGTGCGCGCTGTCGCCGCCGACGAGCAGGCGGGGCACCGGGCCCCGGGTGTCGATCGCGACGGAGTACACCGCCTGGGCGTTGAAGTACGGGCTGCCGTCGAACTCCCAGGCGCCCTCCCGCGTGCGGCCGATGAACAGGCCTTTGCGGGTGCCTACGGTCAGCAGTACATCGGCCATGAGGGCCACCTCCGGACGTCGTTGTCTCAGGTATCCGTCAGTCTGCACCCCGGCACTGACAGTCACCCTCCCGGAGCGTGTTTCCGCAGGTGAGCGCCGTGTCTCAGCCGTCCAGGTCCTCCTGGCCGTCCCGGCTGCCACGGCCGCGCCGGTTCTCTCCGCTCTCCTGGTTCTCTCCGCCTCCCCGGTTCTCTCCGCCTTGCCGCTTCTCTCCGCTCTCCTGGTTCTCCCGGCCCGCAGGATCGTCCGGCGCCGACAGCTGTGCCGCGATCCGTGCGACCGTCTCCGGTCCCACCCGGCAGCAGCCACCGATGAGCCGCGCCCCCGCCGCCCGCCAGCCGGCCACCTGGGAGGCGGCGAACCGCGCGGGTCCGCGCCACGCCCGCGCCGTCGCGTCCCACCTCTCGCCGCTGTTCGGATAGACGACCACCGGCTTGCCGGTGACCCGTGCCGCCCGCGCCACCGCCGCCTCCGCGTCACGCGGATCGCAGCAGTTCACGCCGACCGCGACCACCTCGTCCACGTCGGCGGCCGGCGCGAACGCCTCGTCGAGAGGCTGACCCGCGCGTGTGCGGTCCCCCGCGACGCTGTACGACAGCCAGGCGGGCACGCCGAGACCGCGCACCGCGCGCAGCAGCGCCCGCGCCTCGTCGGCGTCGGGGACCGTCTCCAGGGCGAGGACGTCCGGCCGCGCCGCGGCGAGGGTCTCCAGGCGCGGCCGGTGGAAACGCTCCAGCTCGGCCACGGAGAGCCCGTACCGGCCTCGGTACTCGGAGCCGTCGGCGAGCATCGCGCCGTACGGCCCCGCCGACGCCGCCACCCACACCTCGCGGCCGAGACCGCCACCGGCACGCCGCGCCAACTCCACGCTCAAGCCCAGCAGTTCCGAGGTGCGGCGCGCGTCGATGCCGTGCCGGGCGAACCCCTCGTACGTCGCCTGATAGCTCGCGGTGATGGCCACGTCGGCGCCCGCCTCGTAGTACGCGCGATGGGCGGCCTCGATCGCGTCGGGCCGGTCGGCGAGCAGGCGCGCCGACCACAGGGCGTCGCTCAGATCGTGCCCGGCGGCCTCCAGCTGGTTGGAGAGGCCGCCGTCCAGCACGAGCGGCCGGGAGGCGAGGGCGAGGGCGTCGGTGAGTCTCACCCCGCCGACGCTAGCCGAGGCGCGACCTGGGGGAAGTGGCAGGCGACCTGGTGTCCCGCGCCGTTCGGGGTGCTGACCCGCGGCTCGGTCGTGGCGCAGACGTCCTGGGCCAGCGGGCACCGGGTGCGGAAGCGGCAGCCGGACGGGGGTTTCGCGGCGGAGGGGGCCTCGCCCCTGACCGGCGCGCGGTCGGCGATGGGGACAGCCCCTGGGTCGGCCGGGTGCACCGTCTCCAGCAGCCCTCGCGTGTACGGGTGCAGCGGCCGCGCGTACACCTTCTCCGCGGGGCCGGCCTCCACCAGTCTGCCGAGGTACATCACGCCCACCGTGTCCGCCAGGTGCCGCACCACGGCCAGGTCGTGCGAGATGAACAGGTACGTCAGGCCGCGCTCGCGCTGGAGTTCCCGCATCAGGTTCAGGATCTGCGCCTGCACCGACACGTCCAGCGCGGAGACCGGCTCGTCGGCGACCACGAGGTCGGGGGAGAGCGCCAGCGCCCGTGCGAGGCCCAGGCGTTGCCGCTGGCCGCCGGAGAACTCGTGCGGGTAGCGGTGGACCGCGCCGCGCGGCAGGCCGACGGCGTCGAGGAGCGCGGCGACCCGCTCCTCCTGCTCGGCGCGGCTGCCAACGCCCTGGATCACCAGCGGCTCCCGCAGAATCTCGGCCACCCGCATGCGCGGATCCATCGCGGCGGTGGAGTCCTGGAACATCAGCTGGACGCGACGGCGGTGCGCGCGCCGCTCGGCCCGTGACATCCGGGACGGATCGACGCCCTCGAAGCGCACCGCTCCGGCGGTCGGCTCCGCGAGGCCGGCGACGATCCGCCCGAGCGTGGTCTTGCCGCAGCCGGACTCGCCGACCAGGCCGAACGTCTCGCCCCTGCGGACCGTGAGGGACACCCCGCCGACCGCGCTGACCGTGCCGCGACGGCGCGCGAGAGGGCCGCCCTTGAGCGGGAACTCCTTGGTGAGCGCGTCGAGTTCGAGAAGTACGTCACCGGGGGCGGCAGCCGGGGGCACGGGTGGCGGGATCACCACCTCGTCCTTGGACGCCGCTTCGTCCGGCACCGGGTGGTAGCACGCGAACCGGTGCTCGGCGCCTCGCTTCTCGTCGTCGGCGAGCGGCGGCTCGGCGGCGCGGCACCGGTCCGTGGCGAAGGCGCAGCGCGGCGCGAACCGGCAGCCCGTGGGCCGTGTCGCGAGGCTCGGCGGCAGGCCGGGGATGGTGTGCAGTTCCGTGCCGGCCGCGGCCGCGCGTTCGGGCAGGGCGGCGAACAGGGCCTCGGTGTAGCGGTGGCGGGGGCGGGCGAAGAGGTCGCGTACGCCGGAGTGCTCGACGACCTTTCCCGCGTACATCACCGCCACCCGGTCGACGCGGTGGGCGATGACGCCCAGGTCGTGGGTGACCAGGATCATCGCCATGCCGAGGCGGGCGCGCAGGTCGTCCACGAGTCCCAGGATCTGGTGCTGGGTGGTGACGTCCAGGGCGGTGGTCGGCTCGTCCGCGATGAGCAGTTTCGGCTCGCAGACCAGGGCCATGGCGATCGCCACGCGCTGGCGCATCCCGCCCGAGAGCTGGTGCGGGTAGGCCTTCACGCGCTCGGCGGGCTGCGGCATGCCGACCAGGCGGAGCATCTCCTCGGCACGGGCCCAGGCCTCCTTGCGGCCGGTGCCGGGACGGTGCAGGAGGAGTGGCTCGGCGACCTGGGCGCCGATGGTCATCGTCGGGTTGAGGGAGGTCAGCGGGTCCTGGAAGACCATGCCGATGGTGTTTCCGCGTACGTCCCGGAGGACGGGCGCGGTGGCGGTGGCGAGGTCCTGGCCGTCGAACAGGACGCTTCCGCCGGTGATCGCCCCGCCCGGCGGCAGCAGGCCCAGCACGCCGAGCGCGGTCATGGTCTTGCCGCAGCCGGACTCGCCGACGATGCCCAGGGCCTCCCCGGGGGCGAGGGTCAGGGAGACGCCGTCGAGGGCGTGGACGGTGCGGTCCCGCGAGGTGATGTCGACGCGCAGGTCGTCGATGGTGAGGAGCGGCTCGGTGGTGGTCATCGGTCAGGTCTTCCTCTCAGCTCCGCAGCCGGACTTCGAACGCGTCCCGCAGCCCGTCGCCGATGAAGTTGAACGCGGCGACGACCAGCACGATCGCGATGCCCGGCGGGAAGATCAGCCACCAGTAGCCGTTCTGGGTGTAGGTGATGCCGGCGGACAGCATGGAGCCCCAGTCGGCCGAAGGCGGCGGGATGCTCAGGCCGAGGAAGGCGAGGTAGCTGACGTAGAGGATGGCGTCGGCGATCTGGAACGTGCAGTTGACGATGACCGTGCCGATGGCGTTCGGCACGATGTGCCGGAAGACGGCCCGGGTGCCGCCGCCGCCCATCATCCGCATGGCCTGGACGTACTCGCGGTCGCGCAGGGCCAGGGCCTCGCCGCGCACCAGGCGGGCGGGGGAGAGCCAGGCGACCGCCGCGATGATCACGACGAGGACGCCCTTGCCGGGCGTGACGATGGCGGCGACCACGACGAGCAGGAACATCGCGGGGATGGCGAGCGCGGCGTCCGTGACCCGCATCATCGCGGCGTCGACCCAGCCGCCGAAGTATCCGGAGACCGCGCCGTAGACGGTGCCGAAGAAGGTGGCCAGCAGGCCCGCCGCCAGGCCGATCTCCAGCGAGGTCCGCCCGGCCACCATCAGGCGGCCGGCCATGTCGTAGCCGAGGTCGGTGGTGCCGAGGAGGTGGCCGGGGCTGCCGGGCGGCAGGTTCGCCTGCGACAGGTCGGTGTGGACCTGCTCGGTGGGGTGCAGGAGCGGGCCGAGGTAGCTGAACGCGAGCAGCAGGGCGAGGATCAGCACGCCCGTCAGGGCCAGTTTGTCGCCGGTGAAGACCCGCAGGGTGCGGCGGGCGAGGGAGGGCGTGGCACGCGCCGTCTCCTCCTGGCCGGGGGCGACGACAGGGGCGGGGGTGGTCCTCATGCCACGCTCCGTATCCGGGGGTCGAGGACGGCGTACAGGATGTCGGTGAGCAGGGAGCCGACGACGGTGGCGACGCCGATGACGAGGGTCACGCCGAGGAGCACGGGGAAGTCGGAGCCCTGGGCCGCGTTCCAGAACAGCAGCCCCATACCTGGGTAGTTGAACATCGACTCGACGACGAGGGCGCCGCTGAACAGCGTCGGCAGGTAGAGGCCGAGGAGCGTCGCGAGCGGGATGAGCGCGTTGCGCAGGACGTGCCGGACCATGACGCGGCGGTTCGACTGCCCCTTGGCCAGCGCGGTGCGGACGTATTCCTCGGTGAGGTTGTCGAGGACCGCCGAGCGCATGTAGCGGCTGAACATCGCGATGATGCCGAAGGCCATGGTGACCACCGGGAGGACCAGCCCGGTGAAGTCGCCGACGAGTTCGCCGACCGTCTCGCCTTGCGGGGCCTCCGCCGGGAAGATGGGCATGACCTGCGCGAATACGATGATCATGAGGAGGCCGAGGAAGAAAACCGGTGTCGCGTACAGCAGGAAGGCGAGGCCCGTCAGCGCGTAGTCGGCAGGCTTGCCGCGCCGCACGGCCTGGAGCAGGCCGAGCGGGACGGCGATGACGACGGCGAGCGCGGTGGACAGGACGGTCAGGAGCAGCGTCTTCGGCAGGCGCTGCTTGAGCAGGTCCAGGACGGGCGAGTTGAGCTTGAAGGACTCGCCGAGGTCGCCGGTGAGCAGCCGCTTCAGGTACATCGCGTACTGCGTCGGCAACGAACGGTCGTATCCCTGCTGGTGGTTGAAGTGCTCGATCTGCTGTGGCGTGCCCTTGGGGCCGAGGATGGCGCGGGCCGGGCCGCCCGGCAGGAGGTGCAGGAGCACGAAGACGATGACCGACACCAGGAAGAGGACGACGATCGCCTGGAGTAGGCGCTTGACCAGAAAGCCGGTGAAGCCGGTCACTTCTCGGCCCCCTTCTTGACGTAGTACCAGTGCTGGGGTGCGAAGGTGACGGTCGGGTTCTGCGAGACGCCGCGCAGGTCGTTGCGGATGACCGAGACCTGGTAGGCCGGATTGGGCAGCCACATCACCGGAAGCTGCTCGGCGAGGTATTCGCCGTACTCGTGCACGGCCTTCATGTCGGGGGAGTACTGCACGCCCCGGATGACGCGGTCCGCCTTCTTGTCGCTGTAATTGCCGAAGTTGGCGGAGGCCCCGGTGGAGAAGAGCTGCTCGCCGCTGGGATTGAGCGGGTAGTACCAGCTGCCGGCGGTGCCGAAGAAGGACATGTCCCAGTCGCAGCCGGGGTCCTTCGCCGTGCAGGGGATGGAGCTGCCGAGCACCGAGTTCAGGGGCTGTTGACGCACCGTCAGGTCTATCCCCGTCTTGGACAGCGACGACTTCAGCTCCTGCATCATGTTCGTCGTCTCGGTCGAGCCGGACTGGGACAGCAGGGTCAGTTCGAGCGGGGTGTTCCTCCCGATGCCCTTGCCGCACTGCCTCTCGCCGGTTCCGGGGCGTACGCAGCGGGCGGTGCCGTCCTCGACGCGCCAGCCGTGCGCGGCGAGGAGGTGTCGGGCCTTGTCGACGTCGTACGGATGGCGGTTCTTCTCCATGGCCTCGGAGAGGTACTGGCTCTTCGGTGTGACGGGCACGGGGCCGAGCGTCGGGGTCGCGCTGCCCTGCCAGATGACGTCACTCATCGCCTTCTGGTCGACGAGGTGCTGCATGGCCCGGCGGATGTAGAGCTGGTCCATCAGCGGGCCGCCGTGCGTGGAGTTGAAGTTGTAGACGATGTACGTCGCCGCCCAGCCCTCCCACGGGTCGACGCGGTACCCCTTGGCCTCGAACCTCTCCTTCTGCGCCAGCACCGACGGCGGGATGTAGCCGTAGTCGACGCCGCCGGAGCGCAGCACGTTGTACTCGGAGTCGGCCGTGGTGAACGGCTTGAAGACCACCTTGTCCAGGTGCGGGCGCTCGGACCGCGGGCCGGTGAACTTTTCGTTCGGCACGATCGTGACCTGTCCGCTGTCGCGCCAGCCCGCCAGCTTCCAGGGGCCGTTGACCGTCTTCCAGAGCGGGTCGGAGCCGTACGAGCCGAGGCGCTTCGCGTGTCGCGTGAGCCGCGCGAAGACCGCCTTGGCGCCCGTCGGCGTGCGGTCCCAGTCGCCGATCTCGCCGCCGTCGGTCTTCGCGTCCCAGGCGTGCTGGGGCAGGGCCCGCATGAGGGTGAGCTGGTTGGCGGTGAACCAGTCCGGGTTGTACGCGCGGGTCAGACGGAGCCGCACGGTGTGGTCGTCGAGCGTCTCGAACCGCTTGACGTTGTCCGGCATGATGCCGACCGAATAGGCCGCCCACTCCGTCTTGTTGGCCTTGACGAGGCGGAACCAGAACTCCAGGTCGCGGGCGGTGACCGGCGTACCGTCGGACCACCGCACACCCTCGCGCAGCGGCACCGTCACGGTCGTGTTGCCGTCGCCGTACCTCGGCTCCAGCCCCAGTGTGCCGGGCCCGTGCGTCGTCAGCTCGCCCTTCTCCTTGTCCTGCACGGCGTCGTACACGGGCGTGAACAGCAGGGACTGGATGCCGTAGTTGTACGAGCCGCCGTAGCCGGGCGGCCCGATGGGGAAGATCCAGTTGGGCGTGGCGGCCGGCGGGAGCGCCATCGTCGCCGTGCCGCCTTCGACGGGCGTGCCGCCGGTGGGCCCCATGTCGATGCGGCCGCCCTCACGGGTGCAGCCGGTGAGGGCGGCGAGGGCGGCCGCGAGGAGGAGCAGGACTGCCGCCGCGGACCTGAGTGAGCGCATGGCGATGGGCCTCCAAGGGGGAGAGGGCCGGCCCCCGCGCCGGAGAACCACGGGGCGGCGCCCGAACGCTAGGCCGCCCCGGAAAAACAAGTCAATAGCTTCATTCGGCAAGAACGCCAGAACCCGGTGAGGGTGGCGCACTTGGTTCGGATAGACCTACTGTTTCTCCGGACATCGAAGGAACCGTGCGAAGGAACGCCGTGGCGGGGCCACGAGCAGCGCGAACGCGTGCGCAGAGCGAGAGAACAGTGCGGGTCAGCCCGTACGACAGGTGAGCAACTGGGGGCGGCATGGCCGGAACAGCACCACTCGGCGAACCAGGATCGGCACAGCACATCGTCCATCTGGTCTCCTCGGGGGCGGCCTCCTCACGGGCCGACCTCGTACGCGAACTCGGCCTCGCCGCCTCGACGGTCTCCGTACGGGTGCAGGAACTCGTCGACGCCGGGCTCCTCACCGAGTCCGGCGAGGGCGCCTCGCGCGGCGGCCGCAGGCCCAGGCTGCTGCGGGTCGCCTCGCACGGAGGCGTGGCGGTCGCCGCGGACCTCGGCAGCCACCACGCGCGGCTCGGCGTCGTCGGCCTCGGCGGCACCGTCAGCGACGCCGTCGACCTGCCGCACGACATCACCGCGGGCCCCGAGTCCGCCGTCGACTGGCTCTGCGGCCAGGTGGACCGGCTCGTCGCCCGCCAGCGCGGGGAGGGCCGTACCGTACGGGCGCTCGGCGTCGCCTTCCCCGGCCCCGTGCAGCCCGGCACCGGCCGCGTCCTGAGCCCCTCCCGCATGCCCGGCTGGCACCGCTACGCCCTGCGCGACGTGCTCGCCGAACGCCTCGGCCTCCCCGTCACCGTCGACAACGACGCCACGATGATGGCCGTCGGCGAGCACCGCGTCGCCCGCCCCGGCCTCGACCACCTCGTCGTCGTCAAGGCCGGGCGCGGCATCGGCAGCGGCGTCATCTCCGCCGGGCGCCCGCACGACGGCGCCAACGGCAGCGCCGGCGACATCAGCCACGTCCGCGTGGACGCCGCGGGCGACCGCCCGTGCAGCTGCGGCAACATCGGCTGCCTGGAGACCGTGGCCAGCGGCGCCGCCCTCATCCGCGAACTCGCCCGCCAAGGCGTCGAGGTGGACGGCACCAGCGGCCTGCTGCGCCTCGTCGCGGACGGCGACCCGCGGGCCACCACCCTCGTGCGCACCGCGGGACGGCACATCGGCACCGTCCTGTCCGTCGTCGTCAACTTCTTCAACCCGCAGGCCGTGGCGCTCGGCGGCGTCCTCGCGACCGCCGAGCCCCTGGTCGCCGCCGTGCGCGGCGTGCTCTACGAGCGGTGCCTGCCCCTCGCCACGGCCGACCTGGAGATCACCACCACCGCCACGGGCGTCGACGCGGGCCTGCTCGGCGCGGGCCTCACCGCGCTGCGCAGGCACCTGCCGACCACCCCCGCGGCCCCCCCCCCCCCCCCCCCCCCCCCCCCCCCCCCGGCCCCGCCCCCCCCCCCGGCCCCCCCCCGCCCCCCCCCCCCCGCCCCCCCCCCCCCCCCGCGCCCCCCCCCCCCCCCCCCCCCCACCCCCCCCCCCCCCCCCCCCCGCCCGGCGCCCCCCCCCCCCCCCCCCCCCCCCCCCCC
>NZ_JAFEXF010000017.1 GCF_016905445.1 Streptomyces sp. G44 | reverse complement strand
TGGGTGGGGAGGGGGGGGTGGGGGTGGGGGGGGGGGGGGGGGGGGGGGGGGGGGTGGTGGGTGGGGGGGGGGGGCGGGGTGGGGGTTGGGGGGGGGGGTCGGAGGCGGGGCGGGGGCGGAGGCCGGGGCCGGAGCCGAGGCCGGGGCGGAAGCCGGAATCGGATCCGTAGCCGGGCCGGGAGCCGGGGCTGTGGGAAGCGGCACCGAAGTCGGAGCCAGAACCGGCGCTGAAACCGGAAACGGAGCCGGAGCCGGAGCCCGATTTGGGTCCGAAGCCGGAACCGGAGCCCAAAATGGAACCGGAGCCCAAAATGGAACCGGAACCGGAACCGGAACCGGAACCGGAACCGGAGTCAGAGGCACGGCCGGGGCCGGAGGCGACACGGTGGCGTCTCGTGGGGCGTGATGTTCCGCTTCGTAAGAGCCTGCTGGTCCGGCTGCTCGTCGTGTCCGTGCTCGTCTCCATGGGGTCGATCGCCGCGACCGCCTGGCTCGCCGCGCAGACCACCTCCGGGGCGTTGCGGCAGGAGCAGGGGCAGGTGCTCGCCGACGACGCCCGTATCTACGACCGGCTCCTCGGTGTCGGCGCGGCCGCCCCCGCGTGGCGCGGCGCCGACGAGGCCGTCCGTGAGCTGTCCCGCGGCACCGGCCGCCGCATCGCCCTCACCACACAGGACCGCAAGGTCATCGCGGACTCCGCGGCCCCCTCGACCCACACCCCGCTGCCCCCGAACGCCTCCGCCGTCCTCGACCCGCTCGCCGTGGACACGACGCTGTCCGCCGGGCGGGGCGACGAGGGCGCCGGAGCCGACCGCGTCGACCCGCGCGCGGTCGGCCCGTACCGTCTCACCCGGCGCGAACGCGAGGAGCTCAGGGCCGCCGCCGCCGACCGCGGCGCGGCCTGTCTGTCGGAGTTCGGCGTCACCTCCGACATCGTCGTCGGCCCCGGCGGACGCCCCTCCCTGCGCGTCCACAACGACCCGGGCGACCTCTACAGGACCCGATGCCACACACCGTTGCTCGACGTGCCGACCGACACCGAGTTCAAGGCCCTGGAGAAGCTCGGCTCCCTCGCCGACGCGTGCATGAGGCGGCGCGGCCTCACCCCCGTCGAGGTCAGGCTGGAGGTGGCCGGGCGCTCCGGCGCGAAGCCGGTCGGCGCGGTCCCGGGGCCGTACGTACCCCGCAAAGCCGTCACGGGCCCGGCCGGCAGGGCCGGGGAGTTCCGCGAGGCGCCGCAGGCACCCGGCGCCGTCGAGAGCCCCGCACCCGGCGCCCCCGCCGTGCCCGGCCCCACCACGGCCCTGGACGCCGCCGCCACGGCCTGCGTCGACAGCGCCCGCCGCGAACAGCTCGGTCCCTACGTCTCCTCGCCCGCGCTGCTCTTCATCACCAGCCCCGACGGTTCCCGCAGCACCCCCGGCTTCAGCCTCTCCGGGGCCAACACCGCCCGCCTCGCGGGGCTCGCCGCGGCCGTTCTCGCCGTCACGGTCGCCGTCACCGCGCTCGCCGCGGCCAGGCTGACCCGGCCGCTGCGGGCGCTGACCACCGCGACCCGGCGCATGAAGACGGGCGAGGCGAGTGAACCGGTGCCGGCGAAGGTCAGCCGTTCGGCCGGCGAGATCAGCCAACTGGCCGCCGCCTTCAATGACATGGCCGCCCACCGCAAGGCACTGGAGGAACAGCGCAAGGCCATGGTGAGCGACGTCGCGCACGAGCTGCGCACCCCGCTCTCCAACATCCGCGGCTGGCTGGAGGCGGCCGAGGACGGCGTCGTCGAGACCGACCCCGCCCTGGTCACCTCACTCCTCGAAGAGGCCCTGCTGCTCCAGCACATCGTCGACGACCTCCAGGACCTCGCCGCCGCCGACGCCGGCACGCTGCGCCTGCACCGCGAACCGGTACGCGCCGCCGAGATCGCCGAGCAGGTGGCGGCGGCGCACCAGGCGCGGGCGGACGCCGCCGGGGTCGAGCTCAGGGCGACGGCGCTCGGCGACCCCCGGGTGACGGCCGACCCGCTGCGGCTGCGCCAGGCGATCGGCAACCTCGTCTCCAACGCGATCCGGCACACCCCGGAGGGCGGCAGCGTACGGATCACCTGCCGCGGTACGGACGACGAGGTGCTGATCGAGGTGGCCGACACCGGCACGGGTATCGACGCCACCGAACTCCCGCACGTCTTCGACCGCTTCTGGCGCGCGGACAAGTCGCGTACGAGGGCGACGGGCGGCAGCGGCCTCGGCCTGTCCATCGTGCGCAAGCTGGCGGAGGCCCACGAGGGCGCGGTCACGGCGGAGAGCGTGCCGGGGAAGGGATCGCTGTTCACGGTGCGGCTGCCGGGGGCGTAAGGGCCCGTGCGGCTGCCGGGGCATGAGGGCCCGTGCGGCTGCCGGGGGAGGCATGAGGGCCCGTGCGGCCGTGGGCGGCGCGGGGCATCCGTGCGGCGCCGACAAGGCGCGGGCAGGACAAGAGCCCCGGTCGATCACCTCTGCCGACCGAGGCTCTCTCTCTGCCCCCGGACCCGGCACGGCGGCGACACTCCCCCGAGCTACGCGCTGTGCGCGAGTACCGGCGGGCCAGGTCCGATGAAGTGATCACATCAGGCCCCGCCAACAGATCGCTAACATATGGCCAACGGTCGGCTGATAAGCGACGGGCGGCCCGGGGAGACAGCGTGAGTGAACGGGAGGAACCGAGGTCCGGTCTGCGGTTCGGGCTGCTCGGTGCGCCCGCCGTGTACGACGCCACGGGGGAGCCGCGTCCCGTGCGCAGCGCCAAGGGGCGGGCCCTGCTGGCCGCGCTCCTCCTGGAACCGGACAGGGTCGTCTCGCTCGACGCCCTCAAGGACGCGCTGTGGGGCGGCGCCCCGCCCGCCTCGGCGCAGGCCTCCCTCCAGAACCACGTGACGCGGCTGCGCCGCCTCCTCGACGACCCGGAACGGCTGCTCGCGGTGGTGCCCGGCTACCGGCTGCGCGTCGACGACGCCGAGCTGGACGTCCGCGTCTTCGAACGCCGGGTGGCGCGGGCGCGGGCCGCGCGCGCCGAGCGGGACTGGCCACGGGTCGTCACGTGCGTCGCGGAGGCGCTGGCTCTGTGGCGCGGGAGGCCGTTGAGCGGCCTGCCGGAACCGCTGGCGGACCACTCCCTCGTACCGCGCCTGGAAGAAGCGCGTCTGCTCGCCCTGGAATGGCGGTACGACGCCGAACTGGCGCTCGGCACCCAGCTCGCCGCCCTCGTCCCCGAACTGACCGAACTGGTCGCCGAGCACCCGCTCCGCGAGGCCTTCCACCGCCAGTTGATGCTCGTACTGCACCGCACGGGCCGTCAGGCGGAGGCCCTCGCCGTCCACCGCGAACTGCGCCGCAGGCTGGTGGAGGAACTGGGCGTGGAGCCGGGCGCGGCGGTGGGGGACGCGCATCAGGAGGTGCTGCGGGGCCGGTCAGAGGCGACGGCGGGGGCGACGGCCGGGGCGACGGCGCGGGCGAGGACCGAGAGGACGGTCGCGAGGGCGCCCGAAAAGGTGGCGGGGCGCGGCGGTTCGGACCGCGCCGCACCCGCAGCCGACAGGAAGCCGCCGGCCCAGCCCTGTCCGGAGCCGGAAGCGGAGGCCTGTCGGGTACGGGTACCTGAAGCGGACATCTGTACGAGAGCGGAGGCGGAGACCTCTACGACCGTGGGAGCGGAGGCCTCTACGACGGCGGAGGCGGAGGCCTGCATAACGGCGGAGGCGGAGACCTGCACAACGGTGGAGGCGGAGACCTGCACAACGGTGGAGGCGGAGACCTGCACAACGGTGGAGGCTGAGGCCTGCATAACGGCGGAGGCGGGGGCGGATGCGGACGCGGTCGCCGACGGGAAGGCCGCGCAACCCGCGCAACTCCCGCCCGGCCCCGCCCACTTCACCGGGCGTCAGGACACCGTCCGGGCCCTGCGGACCGCGCTCGCCGCGGAACCCCGCGTGGCCGTCGTCTCCGGGATGGCCGGGGTCGGCAAGAGCGCCCTCGCCGTACATGTGGCGCACGGGCTGCGGGAGGAGTTCCCCGACGGGCAGCTCTACGTCAACCTGCACGGCGCGACACCGGGCATGACCCCCCTCACCCCCGGCCAGGCACTCACCTCGCTCCTGCGCGACCTCGGCGCCGAGCCGCGCCGCACCGCGCAGGGCTGCGTGGACCCGGGCGCGACATCGGCGTCGCTGCGTTCCCTGCTCGCGCCGACGCGCACGCTGATGGTCCTGGACGACGCCGCGACCGCCGCGCAGGTACGCCCGCTGCTGCCGGCGGGCCCCGGCTGCGCGGTCATCGTCACCAGCCGCTCGCCGCTGACGACCCTCGACGGCGCGGCACGCTTCCCGCTGGAGCCCCTCTCGGACGGGGACAGCGCAGCGCTCCTGCGGGCGGTGTCGGGGCGTCACGGACTCGACGCCGGGCACCCCCTGGTCGAACTGGCGGGCCGCCTCCCGCTGGCCCTGCGCATCATCGCCGCCCGCCTCGCCGCGCGCCGCGCCCTCACGCCGGACGCCCTCGCCGAACTCCTCACCGTCAGCGGGGGCCGCCTGCACCACCTGGAATACGACGACCTGAGCGTGCGCCGCTCCCTGGCCGTGGCCCTCGACGCCCTGCGCACGTCGGAACGCCGGGCCGACCGCGACGCCGCCCTCGCCCTGGCCAGGATCGGCGCGCTCGACCTGCCCACGTACGGAGTGCCGCTGCTGGCGCGCCTGTTGGGCGTCGACGAGCTGCGGGCGGGCGCCGCCCTCGACCGCCTGGTCGACGTCGCCCTCCTCGACGAGACGGCGTACGGCCGGTACGCCCCGCACGACCTCGTCCGCGACTTCGCGAGGGAGACGGCGGCCGTCGGCCCCGGCGCGGAGGATGTCGTCGACCAGGCGCTCCTCTGGTACGCGGAGTCGGCCCGCCGCACCTTGCTGGCGATCATGCCGGACGGCCTCGACAAGACGGACCGCCTGCGCGGCGTGGAGCCCCGGCTCGCCCGCCGCAGGCAGCGGTGCGAGCGGCAGACGGCCCCGTCCGGCTCCCCGGGCGGACCCGGCTCCCCGGGCGGACCCGGCTCCCCGGGCGGACCCGGCTCCCCGGGCGGACCCGGCTCCCCGGGCGGACCCGGCTCCCCGGGCGGACCCGGCTCCCCGGGCGGACCCGGCTCCCGCGCACGCTCCGGCTCCGACCCCGACCCGCCGCCCCTCTCCCCGGAAGAGGCCTTCGCCTGGGGCGACACCGAGCTGGCGAACATCGTCGCCCTCGCGGAGCGGCACAGCGGGTCCTGCGAGCTGCTGCCCGTACTGGTGCGCTGCCTCTTCCCCTATCTCCAGCGCCGGGGCCGCCTCCTGGAACTGGCCACGCTCGGCGCGCTCGCCCTGGACGCCGCCCGCCGCGAGGGCGACAGCGCCGCCGAGGCGCAGGCCCTGACCGACCTCGCCGGAATGCACTTCATGTCGGGCCGCAGCGGCGAGGCGCTCGCGCTCAACGACCAGGCCCTCGCGCTCTGGCGGGTCCTCGGCATCGTCTCCTGCGTACGCCGGGGCCTCAACAACCGCGGCCTCCTCCTCGAAGGCCTCGGCCGCCACGAGGAGTCCGCCGAGTCCCTGCGGCAGAGCCTCGCGCTCGCCAAGGGACCCGCCGACCCGCTCAGCGAGGCGATCACCCTCAGCCACCTCGGCAACCTCTACGAACACACGGACGCCCGCGCCGCCATCGACCACCACGAACGCAGCCTCGCCATCGGCGAGGCCATCGGGCACGCCATCGTGCGCCAGTCCGCCCACTGCAACATCGGCTACGCCCACCTCACCCTCGGCGAACCGGCCGCCGCCCTCACCCACTTCGAGGAGAGCCTGCGCATCCACGGGGAGTACGAGGACTGGCACGGCGAGTCCCAGGCCCGGCTCGGCCTGGTCCGCGCGTTGCGGGGCCTGTCCCGCGCAGGGGACGCGACACGCGAGTGCGCCGCCCTCATCGACCGCGCCGAACACCGTGGTGACGCCCACATGACGGGCCTGGCCCGGCACCAGCGCGGGCTGCTCCTGCGCACCTCGGGGCGCCCGGAGGAGGCGTACGAGCAGTGGCGGGCGGCGCTGCGGGCGCTGGACGGCACGGACAGCAAGGTGGTCGACGAACTGCGGGTCCTGCTGGGGGATCCGGAGCCGGAGCCGGATCTGGATCCGTATCTGGATCCGGGGGCCGGCCGCTAGGGCGAGGCGCCCGCCGGGTCACTTCGCGTCGGCGTAGCACTCCACGACGGCGGTCGTGAACGGGAAGCGGACCGGCGTCTCCCCGAAGGCGATCCGGCCGGCCAGGTCACCCGCCTCCCGTACGGCGAGGGCGACGGCCGCCGCCTCCTCGGCCGGGCAGTGCACGATGACCTCGTCGTGCTGGAAGAAGACCAGTTCGGCCCGCATGCCGGCCTCGGCGATCGTCCGCCGCAGCGCGGCCAGCATCAGCAGGGCCCAGTCGGCGGCGCTGCCCTGCACCACGAAGTTGCGCGTGAACCGGCCGCGCGCGCGGGCGTTCGTCGAGGCGTACCCGGGAGTGAACTCGCCGTCCGGGGTGGCGGAGCCGCCCGGCGCGGCGGGATCTCCGGGGCCTCTGGGGGCCTCTTGCGGGATGCCCGCCTCCTCGTCCTCCCCGGCCCCGGCCGCCGGCGGGCTCGTCCGCCCCAGCCAGGTCCGCACGAGCCGCCCCTCCTCACCCGCCTTCGCCGCGTCGTCGACGTACGCGACGGCCAGCGGGAAGCGGCGGCGCAGCGCGGCCAGGTTCTTCAGGCCGTCGCCCGACGTCTGGCCGTACACCGCGCCGAGCAGCGCGATCTTCGCGTGGTCGCGGTCGCCGGAGAACGCGCGGTCCGAAAGCCGGGTGTAGAGGTCCTCCTCGCTCCCGGCCACCTCCATCAGGTCCCGGTCCCGGGAGATCGCGGCGAGCACCCTCGGCTCCATCTGGTCGGCGTCGGCGACGACGAGCCGCCAGCCGGGGTCGGCGATCACCGCCCGCCGGATCACCTTCGGGATCTGCAACGCGCCGCCGCCGTTGGTCGTCCAGCGGCCGCTGACCGAACCGCCCGGCGTGTACTCGGCGCGGAAGCGGCCGTCGCGGACCCAGTCCTGCAACCAGCTCCAGCCGTGGGCGGTCCAGATCCGGTACAGCTTCTTGTACTCGATGAGGGGCCGCACCGCCGGGTGGTCGATCCCCTCAAGCTCCCAGCGGCGCGTCGACTTCACCCTGATGCCGGCCTGCGCGAACGCCTTCACCACGTCGGCGGCGAGGTCCGGTCGCACGCGGCGGCCGAACGCGGCGGATACCTCGTCGGCCAGCTCGGCCAGGCGGCGCGGCTCCCCGCCGCCCGCGTACCGCTCGCCGAGCAGTTCCGTCAGCAGCTCGCGGTGGACGTCGGCGCGCCAGGGCAGGCCCGCGGCGTTCATCTCGGCGGCCACCAGCATGCCCGCCGACTCGGAGGCGGTGAGCAGGCGCATGCGGCCGGGATGGGCCGCGGTGTCGTGTCTTCGCTGCTGCTCGGCGTAGACCTCGACGAGTTCGCCGAGCGTGACGGGCGCGCCGCCGGGGCGGGGCTCGAAGAGGGAGTCCTGTGAGCCGGGCTCGGCGGCGCGGGGCGGGGGATCGGGGGGTACGGGGGCGTTGCGGAGGCGGGCGAGGGCGGCGGCCGCGGAGCGGGGCTCGCCGAGGCGGCCCTCGTGACCGAGGAGGAGGAGCTCGGCGGCCTCCACGTCGTAGCACCGCTCGACGCGGACGCCCGCGGCGAGCAGCCGGGGATACACGGCGGAGGTCGACCGCCACACCCACCGGCCGACGCCGGGCCGCTTCCGCACGGCCTCGACGAGGTCGGCCTCCCGCTCGACGGGCCCCGCGGGCAGCCCGGCGGCGTCGAGGGGCACGAGCTCCGCTCCCGCTCCCTCGACCGCGGCGACGGCCCACCGGTCACTCATGTCGCGAGTGTCGCACCTGGCACTGACAGCGGGGCTGCGGTGCGGTGGTGGGCGCCGTCGGCGCCTTAGGCCGTCCGTGGGGCGGGGCCGCGGGGGTATGTCCGTGCTCGCCATCTTGGCGCTGGAGCCTGGGTGCTCATCGGTTCGGGACGCACCACCACTGTGCTGCGCGCGCACATACCCCCGCGTCCCCTTCGGCGCGTGCGCGGGTGCGGGTGTTTCGGGGTGTGCGGCTGTTCTGTGTTTCGGTGCGGGGTCACTGCGGGTGTGGCCCCCGGTGGGCCTTGGGCCGTCTTGGGGGCGGGGCCGCGGGGGTATGTCCGTGCTCGCCATCTTGGCGCTGGGGCCTGGGTGCTCATCGGCTGGGGACGCACCGCCACTGTGCTGCGCGCGCACATACCCCCGCGTCCCCTCCGGGGCGTTCGCGGGTGCGGGTGTTTTGGGGGGTGCGGCCGTCCTGTGTTTCGGTGTGGGGGTCACTGCGGGTGTGGCACCGGTGGGCCTTCGGTCGGCTTGGGGGCGGGGCCGCGGGGGTATGTCCGTGCTCGCCATCTTGGCGCTGGGGCCTGGGTACTCATCGGTTCGGGACGCACCACCACTGTGCTGCGCGCGCACATACCCCCACGTCCCCTCCGGGGCGTTCGCGGGTGCATGTGGGTGGGGTGTTCCTCCTGGCCTGGGCCGGTCGCGTATATGGCCGGCTGGCTAGGGTTGGGGCATGTGGATACGCGGGATCGATCCCCGGGACACGTCCTGGGAGCAGGACCACGCGACCTACCGGGTTCACTTCTGGGACCGCTCGGACCGGAGCGCCGATGAGTACGAGATCTCCGGTGCGGCCGGTGTCGAGGAAGTGCTCGCGTGGGCCGAGGAGCACGCGGCGGAGCATGGATGCGCGTACACCGTCCATGTCGTGACCACGGACAACGGCCGACGCGGCCTCATCCGTCTCGCCGGAGTCCTCGGGGGCCCGTTCGCCGACCAGTAAGGCTCAGGGGGCGGAAGGCGCCGCTCAGGCAGCCGCGTGGAACAGTGCGGCGGCCTCACCCCGGGAGCCCACCCCCAGCTTCGCCAGGATGTTCGCCACGTGGAACTTCACCGTGGACTCGCTGATGTGCAGCCGTTCCGCGATGTCCCGGTTCCGGCGCCCCCGGGCCAGCTCCCCGAGGACCTCCAGTTCGCGCGCCCCCAGCGGGGCAAGGGGATCGGCCGCCCCGGCGGACTCCTTCGTGCCGAGGGGCAGCGATACCGTCACCGTCGTCCCCCACCCCTCCACCGCGTCGACGTCGAGCCGCCCGCCCAGCGCCTCCACCCGCTCGGTGACCCGGCGGCGCCCGAGTGAGCAGTACGAGAGGGCGCCGGGACCGTCGTCCCGTACCGACACACGCAAGGTCGTGTCATCCAGGCGCCAGCCGACATGGACGCGGTCCACCCCGTCCTGCTCCAGGACGGCCAGGAGCAGTCCCCGCCCGATCGCCCGCCCGGCGTGCGCCACGTCGGCGGGCAGGCGCCGCGCGGTGCCCGGAGGGGCGAGAGCGAGCCGTACCTCGCTGTGCCGCAGGAGCGGCCGCAGCGACTCTTCGAGGCGGGTGAACGCCTGGTCGGCCGGTTCCTCCGCCACCGACTGATCCCGTTCCGCCTCGGCGCGCAGGTCGAGCAGCGCGGAGACGGCGAGTTCGGTCGCCGCGGCCCGCGCGGCCCCGTCGTCGAGGCCGCGGCTGCGCAGTACGCCGAGCAGTCCCGTCAGTACGGCGGTGTGCGCCTCGCCCGCCTCCGCGATGGCCCGTGCCCGCGCCCCGGCGGCCGCCCGCGACTGGGCCAGCGTGCCGTGCCCCGCCTCGGCGGCGAGCCGGTCGAGGGGGCTCGTGATCAGGTCCCACAGGACCCGCGCGGGGGCGATCCCGGCCGTGTCGAGCCGCCCGGCCTGCTCGCGCACCAGCACGAGCAGCGCGCCGCGCGTGGTCCGGTCGCTGTGCAGGGCGAGCACGGGGTGCTCCGCGCCGCCGATCGTGGCCGTGCCCTGCCAGGTCCGTCCGACGCCCACGACGGGGCCGAGCCGGTCGAGTTCGGCCGCGGTGATCCGCTCCGCGAGCGCGGCCTCGCCGGCCGTCTTGAAGGGGGAGTGCGCGCACTCCGTGGCCAGCTCGGCGGCGGCGCGGTGCGGGACCAGGCCGGTCAGGGCTCCGGAGAGCCGGGGCAGGACCTCGTCGAGCGGGGCACGCAGGATGTCGCCCGCGGCGTCGAGAACGGAGACGGAGTCCCGGGTCGAGTCCATGACCTCAGCCTACGGCGGGAGCACCCGGAAGCGGCTGGCCTTTCGGACAGGTGGAACCGGCCGAAAGGCTGGCCGCCCCCGCCCGCCGCCGGCAGGAGAGTGGAGCCCGTCACCCCGATCGGAACAGGGAAAAGGAGCCGTCATGGCAGTCACCGGAACCACCGAGGAGACCATGGAAGCCGTCGTCTTCGAGGAGTTCGGCGGGCCCGAGGTCCTCCGCCTGCGGGAGATCGCCAGGCCGCGGCCCGGCGCGGGCCAGATCCGCGTCGAGGTCAGGGCCGCCGGGGTCAACCCGATCGACTTCAAGACCCGCCGAGGCTGGATGGAGGAGCTCTTCCCGACCACGCTGCCGGCGGTGCCGGGACGGGAGTTCGCGGGCGTCGTCGACGCGCTGGGCGAGGGGGTCACCGGGGTCGCGGTCGGCGACGAGGTCTTCGGCTGGGCGGACACGGGTTCCGGTACGTACGCCGAGTACGCGCTGTCACGTCAGTACGTCCGCAAGCCCGCCGCCCTCTCGTGGGAGTCGGCGGCCGCGCTGCCCGTCGCCACGGAGACCGCGCAGCGGGTGCTCGACCTGCTCGGCGTGGCCGAGGGCGAGACGCTCCTGCTGCACGGCGCGGCGGGCGCCGTCGGCACGGTCGCGGCACAGCTGGCGGTGGCGCGCGGCGCGACGGTCATCGGGACGGCGTCGCCCGTCCACCACGAGCGGCTGCGGGAGCTGGGCGTGCGGCCGGTGGCGTACGGGGACGGGCTGGCGGAACGCGTCACCGAGCTGACGAGCGAACGCCCCGACGGCTCCCGTGTCGACGCGGTCTTCGACGCCGCGGGGCGGGGTGCCCTGCCGCTCTCCATCGAGCTGCGCGGTGGCACGACGGACCGCGTCGTCACCATCGCGGACCCGGACGCGGCGGCCCACGGCGTCCCCTTCTCGGCCTCCGCCGTCAGCGACCCGCTCCCGGCCCTGACCGGCCACGCCCGCCTCGCCACGGAGGGCCGCCTGCGACTCCCGGTCGCCGAGACCTTCCCCCTCGCGGAAGCCGCCAAGGCCCAGGACCTCAGCGAGTCGGGCCACGCGGGCGGCAAACTGATCCTCCTCCCACACGCGTGAACCACCCCCACCACCAAGCGTTACGGCCGCAACCCCACGGCGACCCACACCCGCACACACGCCGGGGCCCCGCGAGCGGTACAGCCGCCCGCCCCGAAACACCCGCACCCGCAAGCGCGCCGGAGGGGACGCGGGGGTATGTGCGCGCGGAGCACAGTGGTGGTGTGTCCCGAGCCGATGAGTACCCGGGGCCCAGCGCCAAGATGGCGAGCACGGACATACCCCCGCGGCCCCGCCCCGCAAGCCGCCCCAAGGCGCACCGGAACCAGCCCCACCCGCAGTGCCCCCGCACCGAAACACAGGACGACCGCACACCCCGAAACACCCGCACCCGCGAGCGCGCCGGAGGGGACGTGGGGGTATGTGCGCGCGGAGCACAGTGGTGGTGTGTCCCGAGCCGATGAGCAGCAGGGGCCCAGCGCCAAGATGGCGAGCACGGACATACCCCCGCGGCCCCGCCCCGCAAGACGGCCGAAGGCGCACCGGGGCCACACCCGCAGTGCCCACCGCACCGCAACGCGGGACGGCCGCCCGCCCCGGAGGCCCTCACCTACGCACCCCAACCCCCGCGACCCCCACCGCAACCACCGCACAAACCCCCACCGCACCCCCCACCACCCCCCAGGGCACCACCACCCCCACCGGCACCGACACCCGCGCCAGCCCCGCAGCCAGCCCCCCGAGATTGACCGCCGTCACGGCCAGCCCGAGCACCGCGCCCGCCGCCACCGCCACCACCGCCTCCCCGGCGAGCACCCCCCGGACCTGCCACCGCGTCGCCCCCGCCAGCCGCAGCGCCCGCAGCTCGGCCCCCCGCACGGACGCCGCCATCAGCAACGTGCTCGCCAGCGAGATCCCCGTATAGACGAGGGAGATGCCGAGCAGCATCAGCAGCCCGAGCCGCGTCTGGTGCTTGGTCCCGGGGTGCGCGGCGGCCAGCCACGCCTCCGCCGACCGCACCTCGCCCCCGCTCCCACCCCCGCCCCGCTCCGCCAGCACCGCGGCGGCCCGGCCGCGATCCGCCCCTGCCGTCAGCCGCACGTCGACCCGGTCGACGGGAACCGCGGCCCCGCCCCGCCCCAGAGAGGCGTTGGCCGAGGTCACGTACGCACCGTTGTCACCGCTGCCCCGGGCGAGCACCGCCACGATCCGCAGCCGCGCGGGCCGCCCGTCGCCCAGCCAGACGTCGACGTGTTGACCGACCTTCCGCCGCGCCCACTCCTCGTTGACGACGATCGACCGGTCGTCCAGGTCGCGTACGTCACCGGCGACGACCGGCAGCCGGGACGTCGCCGCCAGCGCGGCGGGATCGCGCACGGCACGCGCGTCGGACCGGACAAGGGCACTGCCCTCCTCACGGACATAGACGGCGGTGGAGGCGGACGCGGAGACGGCGGCCGCGCCGGGCACGTCCCGGCGGGTCAGCGGCTCCAGGTCCCGCCCGGTGACGACCAGGTCGGAGGCGGTCCGTTGCCGCGCCTCCGCCGCCTTCGCCCCGCTGACGGTCTGCGCGGAGCCCAGCAGGCTGCCCGCGAGGGCGACGGTGACCAGGACGGGCGCGGCGACGGCGGCGGTACGGCGCACGGACGCGCCGGAGTTCTCGCGGACGAGGAGCCCCACGGCGCCGGGCAGCCGGAGGGCGCGGACGACGGGCCGTACGAGCAGTGGTGCGAGCGCGGCGGCAGCGGTGATGAGGATCATCGGCTGGATGGTGTACGTCTTGCGCTTCAGCAGCGAGGACGGGTCCGTGACCAGCGTCCAGAGGAGCAGCCCGAGCCCGCAGGCGAGCAGGGCGGCGCCGATGAACCGCCGGCTCCGGGGCATGACGTCGCTGTCCACGGACGCGTCGCGCAACGCGTCGGTGGGGGTGATGCGACCGGCCCGCCGGGACGCGACCCAGGCACCCGAGAGGGCGACGAGGAGCCCGGCCCAGAAGGCGAGCTGGAAGGGCCAGGACAGGGGAGCGGAGGTCAGGAGGGAGCTGCCGGGGATGGTGAACCACCCCGGCGCGATACCGGCGTCCACCAGCGCCGCCCCGAACCGGGGCCCGCCCCACGCCCCGAGCACGCACCCGGCGACGGACGCCGCGACGCCCACCGCGAGCGCCTCGCCGAGGAGTTGCCGGCGCACCTGCCCGGGCGTCGCGCCCGCCATCCGCAGCAGCCCGAACTCGCGCCGCCGCAGCGCGACGACGAAGGCGAACGTCGATGCCGTGACGAACACGGACACGAACGCGGCGACTCCGCCCGCCGTGCCGAGGAAGGAGTTGACGGCCACCATCGCCGCGGCGTCGCGCGCGGTGCCGGGATCGGCCTGACGGCGGTCGTCGCCGGTGAGGACGCGGGCCCGCCCGCCGACGGCATCGCGTACCGCCCGCACCGGCGCGTCGACGCCGACCGCGTCCCGCGCGCCGCCGTCCAGTCGTACGGGCCCGAGCCGCCGGAGGTCATCCAGCAGAGCGGTGTCCACAGGGTGTGGATGAGCGAGCGGCTTCGATACGCGGGTGGTGTCCGGGCCGCGCCGGACCGGCACCGTCAGCCGGTCCTGCCCCAGGACGACGACGGGTGACCCGGCGAACCGTACGACCGGACGGTCCGGCCCGGCGAGGCTCGCGTCGAGCCCGAGCCCCATCACGGCGGTGAGCCCGACGCCGAGGGTGACGGCGACGAAGGCCCCGAGGAGACTGCTCCAGCGGACACGGAGGGAGGCGAGGAAAACGCTCACAGCCCGGCCTCCCCACCGGCACACACACGCCCGCCACGCGCACCCCTCGCGGCTCCGCCTGCTCCCGCGTCACCCGCGCCTCTCGTGGCCCCGCCTGCTCTCGCGCCACCCGCGCCTCTCGTGGCCCCGCCCGCCCCCACGCCACCCGCACCCCTCACGGCCCCGCCCGCTCCCGCACCCCCCGAAGCCCCCGAAACCCCACCCGCCCCCTCACCCCCACCCCGCTCCAGCAAAGCCATCCGCTCCGCCACCACCCCCGCACTCGGCGCCCCCAGCTCCCCCACCACCCGCCCGTCCACGAGGAACACCACGCGGTCCGCGTACGACGCGGCCACCGGATCGTGCGTGACCATCACCGTCGTCTGCCCCTCCCGGTCCACGAGCTCCCGCAGCAGCCCCAGCACCTGCCGACCGGTGCCCGTGTCCAGCGCGCCGGTCGGTTCGTCGCCGAAGAGCACGGCGGGGCGGCTGACCAGCGCCCGCGCGAGGGCGACCCGCTGCTGCTGGCCGCCGGACAGCTCCCCCGGCCGGTGCCCGGCTCTGCCGGCCAGGCCCACCCGGCCGAGGGCGTCGCGGATCTCCGTACGGGAGGGGCGGCGCCCCGCGAGACGCAGGGGGAGGGCGACGTTCTGGGCGGCGCTCAGGGAGGGCAGGAGGTTGAAGGCCTGGAAGACGAACCCGATCCGTTCCCTGCGCAGCAGCGTGAGCCGCCGCTCGCTCAGTCCCGTCAGCGGGGTCCCGCCCACCTCGACCGTCCCGGAGGTCGGCCGGTCTAGCCCCGCGGCGCACTGGAGGAGCGTGGACTTGCCGGAGCCGGAGGGGCCCATGACCGCGAGGAAGGTCCCGGCGGGCACCTCCAGGTCGACGCCGTCGAGGGCGGCGACGTCGCCGTGCAGGCGGCGGACGGCGGTGAGGCGTACGGCAGGTGAGGGTGTCTCGTTCATGTCATCGAGCCAACCGCCGGGCGGGCCCGCGCACACGACCACTGAGGGGCGTCCCGGAGGTAGGGCAGGCCCTACCCCTACGGGCTGCCCTGCCCCCCCACACGCCGCTCGGAGGTGCCCCCACCTCATACCCTTGCCCCATGGGCCCCACGGATTCGGTGATCGACGACGCGTTCGCGGCGGCGCTGTACGGCGACGGCGACGAAGGCCTGGACACCGGGGCCTCCCGCCTCGCGGCGGCCCCCGAGGCCGACGCCGAGCTGCGCCGCCGGGGCGAGGAGTACCTGTGCCGCGCGTGGCGCAACGGCTGGCAGCCCGCCGACGTCATACGCCTGGCCCGCCGCGACCTGGAGGAGCCGCACGTACGCCTGGCCGCGGCCCTGATCCACGCCGAGACGCGGGGCTACGCGCACCTGCCGCCCCGCTGGGCGGACCAGCTGGCCGACCTCGCCCGCGACCTCGGCCCCGGCTCCGAGGCGGCCCGGCCCCGCGACCGCTTCTCGTATGCCACCACCCACCTCCAGCTCTACCGCCTGCTGCTGCGCCTCCCCCCGATCGAGCCGGTCGGCCCGCCGCCCGGCGCATCCATGCCGGGCCCCGTCGAGGGCGAGCCCCGCGCGCTCACCCGCATCCGCGCGCTGCTCGCGAAGGCCGAGGCGACCGGATTCCCGCAGGAGGCGGAGGCGCTCACCGCGAAGGCGCAGGAGCTGATGGCGCGCCACTCCCTTGACGAGGCGCTGCTCGCGGCCCGCACGCACGCCAAGGACGTGCCCGGCGCCTGCCGCGTCGGCGTGGACGCCCCGTACGAGACGGCGAAGGCGATCCTGCTCGACTCCGTCGCCGCCGCGAACCACTGCCGGGCGGTGTGGAACGAGGCGTTCGGCTTCTCGACCGTCGTCGGCTTCGAGGCCGACCTGGAGGCCGTGGAGCTGCTCTACACCTCCCTGCTCGTGCAGGGCACGGCGGCGATGACGAAGGCGGAGGCGGGACAGCGCGCGGCGGGCCGCAAGCGCACGAAGGCGTTCCGGCAGACCTTCCTGCTGGCGTACGCGCACCGCATAGGCGCCCGGCTGGCACGGGCGGGCGAGCACGCGGTCACCGAGGCGGCGCAGGCGGCCGAGGCGGCCGGGGGGAGTGCCGCCTCGCTGCTGCCCGTCCTCGCGGCGCGCGACGTCGCGGTGACCGACCGCGCGGAGCGGATGTTCCCGCGGACGACCACGACGCGCGTGCGCGGCGCGACGGACGGCGAGGGCTGGACCCACGGCACGGCGGCGGCCGACCGCGCCCACGTCACACCCCGCGACCGGGGCCCCGCCCTGCCCTGACCCCCTCGGGGGACACATACGGCTTCGCCCCGGCCCGGTGATGCCGCCGTAGCCCCCGGTGGCGGGCTCCGGCGCGCCGCTGGTCATCGGCGTGAACCCGGGCCTCTGCCCGGCGGCCCGGGCCCCCGCCCGCGCCCCACGGCCGGGCTGAACGCCCCGTGACCCCGTGACCCCCACCGAACGGGAGGACTCGTTCCGTGACCCCCTGACCCCCTGACCCCGTGACCCCGTGACCCCTCCGAACGGGAGAATTCGCCCGTATCATCACAGAGTGACCTGGCTCCGCGCGCTGAAAGTGACAGCCCGCTCAGGCCTGACCGTCGAGCGCAAACGCCTCGAACCGCTCGTAGCCGCCCGCGGTGCCGCCGGTCTCGCCATCGTGATCGGCGTCAGCCTCACCGTCTTCGGTCCGGCGGTGGCCGCCAGCTCCGCCTTCGGCGCCTTCCAGGCCGCCATCGCCACCTTCCAGCGCAGCTGGCGGCCCCGCCCGGAGCTGGCGCTCGCCTCCGGCACGAGCCTCGCCCTCTCCACCTTCATCGGCTACCTCACCGGCTCCCACCTGCTCCTCTTCCTGGCCCTGCTCTGCCTGTGGACGTTCCTCGCGGGCCTGAGCTGGGCCGTGGGCCCGACCGTCGGCATCATCGCCTCGTCCAACGTCGCGATCATGCTGGTGACGGTGACCATCCCGACCTCGGTCGCCGCCGCGGCGGTCCACGCGGCGATGATGGTGGCCGGCGGCTTCGTCCAGGCGGCCCTGGTGATCCTCTTCCCGGTCCGCAGATGGGGCGCCCACCGCGACGCCCTCGCCGACGCCCTGGCCGCCGAGGCGGACTACGCCCGCAGGCTCCGCCACGACCCCGTGGCCCCGTTCGACCCGGAGCCGCTGATGGCGGCCCGCGACGCGGCGACGATCACCCCGCGCCAGGCCCGCCGCCGCCCCCGCGAACTGCACGGCGCCCGGGGCATCGCCGAACGCATCCGCCCGGTCCTCGCCTCCCTCGCCGACCCGGCGGTCGGCGTCCCGCACGAGGGCGAGGAACGCGACCGGGTGCGCGAGATCCTCGCGGCGGCCGGCGCGGTCCTGGACGCGGCCGCCCGCGCGATCCGCCACGGCGAGCCGGTGCGCGTCCCGCCGGCGGCCATGGCGACCCTCAAGACCCCCGACACGGGCGCGATCCTCACCGGCCCGGCCTACCGCGCGGCGACCCGCCTGGGCGCGCTCCTGCGCGACGTACTGGAGACCGCGGGCACCACACAGAACACCCCGGCCCACGACAAGGCCACCCCGCAGACCCCGCAGGCCCCGCAGACCTCGCAGACCTCGCAGACCCCGCAGGCCCCGCAGATGCCGCAGGCCCCGCAGATCCCGCAGGCCCCGCAGAACCCCCTCCTGCGGCCCTCCCTCCTCGCACTCGTCCCCTCCGCCCTGCGCGCCATGCGGGCCGCCCTGCGCCACGAGTCCCCCATCGCCCGGCACGCGATCCGGGTCACGGCGGTGGCCGCCGCCGGGTACCTGCTCGGCACGTGGCTGCCGTTCGGGCACGGCTACTGGGCGCCCATGGCGGCGGTCATGGTCATGCGGCCGGACTTCTCCCAGACGTACTCCCGCGCCGTGGCCCGCTTCGGCGGCACCCTCGTCGGCGTCGCGCTCGCCACGGCCCTGGTCCAGCTGGCCCACCCCGGCACCGGCCTGTCCGCCGCGCTCGCCGTGCTCTGCGCCGGGATGATGTACCTGCTCATGCGCACCGGCCATGTCGTGGCGCAGGCCTGCGTGTCGGCGTACGTCGTGTTCCTGCTCGGCATGAGCGGCCAGCAGTGGACGCAGACCGTTCCCGAGCGCGTCGTGCTGACGCTCCTCGGCGGCGTCCTCGCGATGATCGCGTACGCGCTGTACCCCGCCTGGGAGACGCCGCGCCTGCGCACCCGCCTCGCGGACTGGCTGACCGCCGACGGCCGCTACGCCGCCGCCGTCGTCGATCACTACGCGCACCCGGCGGGCAAGGCCTGCCCCGACGTGCGCCAGGCCCTGCTCGCCGCGCGCGACGCCCGCGTCGCCTGGCAGGAGGCCGTGGACCGCGCCAAGAACGAGCCGGTGCGCCACCGGGGCCTGTCCCGCGCCGCGGCCGCCGACGCGGAGCGGGCCCTCGCCCAGCTGGGCCGCGTGGCCATGCTGATGGAGGCGCATCTGCCGGAGCGCGACGCCACCCCCGTCCCCGCGGCGGCCCGCCTGGCCGAGGCGCTGCGCATGTCGACGGACCAGGGCGCGAAGGCGGTGCGCGAACGCCGCCTCCCGCGATGGGACGCGGTCCGCGCGGCCCTGGAGCAGTGGGACGGCGAGGGCGTCCCCGACCGTGTCGTCCGCAGGGGCGCCGGGCTGCTCCTCGACACCCTCGAAGAGCTCTCCGACGCCCTCGACACGGCCCCGCCCCCGATGCTCGTCGACGGCTCCGGGACGGCGAACGGGCCGGGCGACCGGAAAGGTCCCCCGGCCCGCTGACGCCCGGGGAAACGGTGCGCCGTCAGGACTGCGGCATGTCCGTGGACAGATCGCCGGGCAGACCGCTGGGCAGGCCGCCGGGCAGATCCGTGGGCATGCCGGAGGGCAGCCCCTCGGGCAGCTTGCCGCCCTCAGTCCTCAGGAACTCGTCCGTGCCCGCGCCCTCCCAGGCGACCTTCAGCGTCTTGCCGTCGACGGACTCGACCCGCCCCGTCGTACGGTCGTCGTCGCCCTGCGGGCACTTGAGCGTGATCGTTCCGCCGCCCGCGCTGCCGCTGCACATCACGTCCTCGCCCACCAGCGACGCGGACTTCTCGTGGATCACGAGCGCCAGCGGCTTCCCGCCGGTCGTCGAGAGCCACGAGCCCTCCAGGCCGCCGCCACCGGAGCCGCCGCCGTCCTGCGAGCCGCCGGACCCGCCGGACGAGGAGGACCCGGCGGGCGAGCCGCGGTCCTTCTTGCCGCCGCCGTCACCGTCGCCGTCGCCGCCACACCCGGCCACGGCGAGCGCCGCGACCAGACCGACCGCGACGGCCCCGATCCGGAGCTGACCTGCGCGACGCGTTTTACGGACGTACGTACGCACGTGAAGTCCCCCTGTTGAGCCCGCTGTTGCACGCCGGCGGTTCCGGCGAAATCGCGCGCCAAGCTACCAGGAGGACTTGCGCACACCGGGGAGGAATCCGGCGTGTGCCTGCTCACGCAGCTTCACCCGCGACAGGCCGAACGCCCCCACATAGCCGCGCGGACGTCCGTCGACACTGTCCCGGTTGCGCACGCGCGTGGCGCTCGCGTCGCGCGGCTGGCGCGCCAACTCCCGCTGCGCGGCGAGCCGTTCGGCCTCCCCGGTGCCGGGCCTGCGGATGAGCTCCTTCAGCTCGGCCCGCCGTGCCGCGTACCGCGCGACGATCTCGCGACGCTTCTCGTTCTTCGCGATCTTGCTCTTCTTCGCCATCGGTTCAGACCTTCCCGCCCTGGGCGCGGATCCGGGCGACGGCCGCCTCGATGCCGATGGAGTCGACGGTCCTGATCCCCTTCGTGCTGAGCCGCAGCCGCACGTACCGGCCCTCGCTCGGCAGCCAGTACCGCTTGCGCTGGACGTTGGGGTCGAAGCGGCGGGAGGTCCGCCGGTGGGAGTGGGAGATGTGGTTGCCGAAGCCGGGCTTCGCGCCGGTCAGCTGGCAGTGGGCGGACAAGGTGACGCACCTCTCTGTCGGTGGAAGGCACCCGCTATTGAAAACGGGAGTCGTTTTCATATACTACCCACATGGCCCGCAACGAACTCCGCCCCGTCATCAAGCTCCGGTCCACGGCGGGAACCGGCTACACCTACGTCACCCGCAAGAACCGCCGTAACGACCCCGACCGCCTCACGCTGCGCAAGTACGACCCGGTGGCCGGCCGCCACGTCGACTTCCGAGAGGAGCGCTGACCGCCATGCGCAAGGACATCCACCCGCCCTACGCCCCCGTCGTCTTCCGCGACAAGGCCGCGGGCTTCGCCTTCCTCACCCGCTCCACCGCCACCACCGAGAAGACGGTCGAGTGGGAGGACGGGCGCACGTACCCGGTCGTCGACGTCGAGGTCTCGTCCGCGAGCCACCCCTTCTACACGGGTACGGCGCGCGTCCTTGACACCGCGGGTCGCGTCGAGCGCTTCGAACGCCGGTTCGGTAAGCGCTGATGGACCACCGGCACGACAGGCACGGCGGGTCCGACGGCCGCGCCGCCCGCCCGATGGACACCGTGATCGTCGGCGGGCTCCACGCGGACGCCCGCAAGGCGGCCGTCGACCATCTCCTCGCCGCCGTCCCCGACAGCGTCGCCCTCCACCACGACCTGTCGACCGCGGTGCGGGGCACGGTCGTGCGCACCGTGCGCGACACCACGGGCGTCCTGTCGACGGGCGACGCCCCCCTCGTGAACGACTGCGCCTGCTGCGCGCTCCGCGAGGACCTCGTGCCCGAGCTGGAGCGCCTCGCGGACGCGGGCCTGACCCGGCTCGCGGTCGTCGAGCTGTGGGACTCCGTCGAGCCCAAGGCCATGGCCGAGGTCATCGCCGCGCACGGCGGCGAGGGCCTCAGGCTCAGCGGCGTGGTCACGGCGGTGGACCCCGCCCTGCTCCTGCCCTGCCTCGGCAACGGCGACGACCTCATGGAGGCCGGGCTCGCCGCGGCCCCCACCGACCGGCGCACCGTCGCCGACACCTGGGCGCGCCAGCTGGAGTACGCCCCCGTGCTCGCCGTCATGGACTCCGCCGAGGCCGACGACGAGGACCGCGCGCTGCTCGCCCAGCTCCACCCGACGGCCCGGCAGGTCCTGATCGGCCACGGTGACCTGCCGGGCGCCGTCCTCACCGGGTTCGACGTCGAGGCGGCCGCCGCGGCGCAGCACCCGGCCTGCGCGCTGCTGCCGACCGAGGCCGACGCGTGCGGTGTCGCCACCTTCGTATGGCACCGGGAGCGGCCGTTCCACCCCGGGCGGCTCTACGACGCGCTGGAGGACCTGACGTGCGCGGCGGCCCGCAGCCGGGGCCGGTTCTGGCTCGCCGACCATCCGGACACCCTGCTCGGCTGGGACGCGGCGGGCGGCGCGCTCTGCGTGGAGTCCGCCGGGCCCTGGCTGGCCTCGCTGCCGGACGCCGCGTGGGAGCTGGTGCCACCGGTGCGCCGGGCGGCCGCCGCCCTCGACTGGCATCCGGAGCACGGCGACTGCTGCAACCACCTGGTGTTCACCTCGCCCGGCCTGGACCGCGAGGGACTCGCACGGGTCCTGGAGTCCTGCCTGCTCACCGACGAGGAGTACGCCGCCGGGCGCGACGCCTGGAAGAACCTGCCGCCCGCCTTCGACACCCTCCTGGAGGTCTGACCCTTGTCCCCCCGCAAGGCCCCCGCCCGCCCGCAGAAGCCGCGTCCGAACCCCCTGGACCAGGCCGGCATCACGTACATCGACTACAAGGACACGGACCTGCTCCGGAAGTTCCTCTCGGACCGCGGCAAGATCCGCAGCCGCCGCGTGACGCGGGTGACGGCGCAGCAGCAGCGGCAGATCGCCGCCGCGGTCAAGAACGCCCGCGAGATGGCGCTCCTGCCGTACGCCACCCCGCGCTGACACCGGCCCACGGCCCCCTTCCCTTCCCCCCTCCGCACACCGCGCCGCTGTTTTTCCGTCTCCGGACGGAACACATCCGGCGCGGTGTGCGTCTGTTTGTGCAGAGCCGCGATCGCGGGTGACGAGCAAAGGCGGCGCCATAAGGGGCGGGGATCACGACCGCATTCGGGGCTGTAATCAAGGCACCACCGCGCGTGCACGTGCATCTGCCCATGCATCTGCATGTGAACACAGCTATGATCCGGGACAGTTGACCACTGCATCTAGAGCCCATGACAGGCACTGCACCACCGGGGAGCGATCTGTGCACCACGCGATCAACGGCATGGCGGCCACGGAGCTTCACGGGGTGGTCTGGCAGAAGAGCAGGCACAGCAACTCGCAGGGCTCCTGCGTGGAGTTCGCGAAACTGCCCGGCGGTGACGTCGCCGTGCGCAATTCGCGCTTTCCGGACGGCCCGGCACTCGTTTATACGCGCGCCGAGATAGAGGCGATGCTGCTGGGGATGAAGGACGGCGAGTTCGACCACCTGATAGGCGGCTGACTTCCCCCCCCGTACGCCTGATTCCGGCCCTTTCGGGGTGGCTCAGCGCAGCTGGAACAGCGCCCAGACCACCTTGCCGCGCACCGCGCCGGCGAGCGGGTGCCAGCCCCAGCCGTCGCTGAAGGAGTCCACCAGGAACAGGCCGCGGCCCGACTCCGCGGAGAAGTCGTCGTCGGTGTCGCGCGCGACGGGGCTCTCGTCGCTGGGATCGCGCACCGCGCACACCAGACGCGACGCCCAGCACATCAGATGGAGCCGCACGGGAGGCTCCGTCTGCTCGCGCGGGGTGTCGGCGGGCAGGGCGTGCCGCAGGGCGTTGGTGACGAGCTCGGAGACGACCAGCGCTATGTCGTCGAAGCGCTCTTCCAGGTCCCACTGCCCGAGCGTCGCGCGGGTGAACTTCCGAGCGCTGCCCACCGCTTCGTAGCGGGCGGGGAGGGCGACGGACGCGGCGCTGGAGACTGCCGACGGGTCGAGTGGAGGAAGGCCCTGCCTCAGCGGCTCGAGCACGGTCGATCCATTCGTCCCCATGCGAGGCACTCCCCGGTTTCGCGGTACGTAGCGATGGAGCGGTGGCGCGGTCGGTCGCCGATGGTGCGGGTGGTACGCGGTCGGTACAGCAGTGGCGCGCGGACCATGGTTCCGAATGCGCAGGGCAGATGCAAGGGCAGATGCACGTGCACGCGCCGGACTTGAGGGTGCCCGTGCCGCTTCTTGCCCATTTCTTCCCCTGACTTCTTCTGGTCAGCTTTCGGAGGCTTTCCCTTTCCGTAACCGAACGTGTACAGCCCGAAGCGTTTAATGGCAGACTGCTGGCTTCCAGTCGATGGGGAGGATTGAGCGAAGTGACCGCAGGGGAGTCGAGTGGCTCGGTGGTACGGCGCATCCTGCTGGGCTCGCAGCTGAGGCGTCTGAGGGAGTCCCGGGGCATCACCCGCGAAGCGGCCGGCTACTCGATCCGCGCCTCCGAGTCGAAGATCAGCCGCATGGAGTTGGGACGGGTGAGCTTCAAGTCCAGGGACATAGAGGACCTCCTCACGCTGTACGGCGTCACGGACGAGGCCGAGCGCGCCGCACTCCTCTCGCTCGCCAAGGAGGCCAACCTCACCGGCTGGTGGCACAGTTACTCCGACGTCCTGCCGGGCTGGTTCCAGACGTACATCGGTCTGGAGGGCGCGGCCTCACTGATCCGTGTCTACGAAGTCCAGTTCGTCAACGGCCTGTTGCAGACCGAGGCGTACGCCCACGAGGTCGTCGCGCGCGGCATGCAGGGCGCGAGCAAGGCGGAGATCGACCGCCGCGTCGCGCTGCGCCTGGAGCGGCAGAAGCTCCTCGCCTCCGAACACGCGCCCCGCTTCCACTGCGTCCTGGACGAGGCGGCGCTCCGACGGCCGTACGGCGACCGCGAGGTGATGCGCGGTCAGATCCAGCACCTGATCGACATCTCCGAGCGCCCGAACGTCACGCTCCAGATCATGCCGTTCAGCTTCGGCGGCCACGCGGGCGAGAGCGGCGCCTTCACGATGCTCAGCTTCCCGGAGTCCGACCTCTCCGACGTCGTGTACGTGGAGCAGCTCACCGGCGCGCTCTATCTCGACAAGGCGGAAGAGGTCGCCCAGTACGAACGGGTGGCGGCGCAGCTGCACAAGGACAGCCCGGACGCGGCGGACAGCCGCGACCTTTTGCGCGGACTCCTTCAACTCACCTGAAACATAAGTACTATGACGTGACCTCAGGTGTCTGTTCCTGTCCGTTCCCGTTCGGATGCCTGCTTCCGTCCGCTGTCACGGCAAGGGGCCCGTCTCATGTCCTTCTTCACCGATCTGGCTCACCAGTACATCGACGGGGAGTGGAAGACCGGATCGGGCTCCTGGGACATCATCGACTTCAACCCGTACGACGGCGAGAAGCTGGCCTCCATCACCGTCGCCACCGCCGACGAGGTCGACCAGGCCTACCGCGCCGCCGAGCGCGCGCAGCGGCAGTGGGCCGAGACCAACCCCTACGCCCGGCGCGGCGTCTTCGAGCGCGCCCTGCGGATCATCGAGGACCGCGAGGAGGAGATCACCGAGGCGATCATCGCCGAGCTGGGCGGCACCCGGCTCAAGGCGGCCTTCGAGCTCCACCTCACCAAGGAGTTCCTGCGCGAGGCCGTGCACCTCGCGCTGCGGGCCGAGGGCCGCATCCTGCCCTCCCCGGAGGACGGCAAGGAGAACCGCGTCTACCGCGTCCCGGTGGGCGTGGTCGGGGTCATCAGCCCCTTCAACTTCCCGTTCCTGCTGTCGATCAAGTCCGTCGCCCCGGCTCTCGCCCTCGGCAACGCGGTCGTCCTCAAGCCCCACCAGAACGCGCCGGTGCTCGGCGGCAGTCTCGTGGCGAAGGTGTTCGAGGACGCCGGACTGCCGGCCGGCCTGCTCAACGTCGTCATCACCGACATAGCCGAGATAGGCGACGCCCTGATCGAGCACCCGGTGCCGAGCCTCATCTCCTTCACCGGCTCGGACCGCGTGGGCCGGCACGTCGCCACGGTCTGCGCCTCGCACTTCAAGCGCTCGATCCTGGAACTGGGCGGCAACAGCGCGCTGATCGTCCTGGACGACGCCGACATCGACTACGCCGTGGACGCGGCGGTCTTCAGCCGCTTCGTGCACCAGGGCCAGGTCTGCATGGCCGCCAACCGCATCCTCGTGGACCGCTCCGTCGAGGCGGAGTTCACCGAGAAGTTCGTCGCCAAGGCCGCCTCGCTCAAGGTCGGCGACCCGGCGGAGCCCGGCACCCACATCGGCCCGCTCATCAACTCCTCGCAGGCGGACGCCGTCTCGGCCGTCGTCGAGCAGGCCGTCGCCGCGGGCGCGACCGCCCTCCTGCACGGCCGCGCCGAGGGCAACGTGGTCACGCCCTCCGTCCTGACGGGCCTGCCCGCCGACTCCCCGGTCCTCGGCCAGGAGATCTTCGGCCCCGTGGCGCTGCTCCTGCCCTTCGACGGCGAGGACGAGGCGGTACGGATCGCCAACGACACCCCGTACGGCCTCAGCGGCGCCGTCCACACGGCCGACATCGAGCGCGGCGTGCGGATCGCCAAGCGCGTGCGGACCGGCATGATCCACGTGAACGACGGCACCGTCCACGACGAGGCGATCGTGCCGTTCGGCGGCGAGAAGAGCTCCGGCGTGGGCCGCCTGAACGGCGAGGCGACGGTGGACGTCTTCACCACCCAGAAGTGGATCTCGGTGCAGCACGGCCGCTCCCGCTTCCCGTTCTGACGCCTTTCGCCCTGCCCCGGCTTCCCGGGAAGCCGCGGGCCCTCGGCGGACCCTTGCGGACAGAAGCTGACCGCAAGGGTCCGTAGCGTCTGAGGTGTCGGGAGGGAAGCCGGAGCCCCGGCGGCCCTCACCCCTTCGGAAGGCGGACACCATGGTCACCCACGTCAGTTCGGAAGCCCGCGGCGACGAGCGCGGCGCCCTCATCGCCTTCGTGGAGGCCCAGCGCGGCGGCCTGCGCCGCGCGGTCCTCGGACTCAGCGACGAGCAGGCCGCCCGTCGGCCGAGCGCCAGTGAGCTGTCCCTGTCCGGCCTCGTGAAGCACGTCGCCGAGATGGAGCTGAGCTGGCTGCGCATGGCGCAGCGGAAGCCGAACGAGAGGCAGCGCACCCAGGAGACCTGGGGCGACAGCTTCCGCCTCGTGGAGGGCGAGACGCTCGCCGAGACGCTGGCCTTCTGGGACGCGGTCACCCGCGAGACCGAGGAGTTCATCCGCGGGGTGCCGAGCCTCGACGACACCTTCCCGCTGCCCGAGGCGCCGTGGTTCCCCAAGGACGGGGTCGTCTCCATGCGCTGGCTGATGCTGCACCTCGTGGAGGAGATCGCGCGGCACGCGGGCCACGCCGACGTCATCCGCGAGTCCCTGGACGGAAAGACGGCTTTCGAGCTGGTGGCGCTGGAGCGGGGATACCCTAGTCAAAGTTGATGACTGGGGGGCTAGCGGAAGGGCGCGGTACATGTCAGCGATCCGGCTACTGGTTCTCGGGGCCGTGCGCCAGCACGGCCGCGCCCACGGCTACCAGGTCCGCAACGACCTGGAGTACTGGGGCGCCCACGAGTGGTCCAACGCCAAGCCCGGTTCTATCTACCACGCGCTGAAGCAGCTGGCCAAGCAGGGCCATCTGCTCGCCCACGAGGTCGCCCCCTCCACGGCCGGCGGCCCGCCCCGCACCGAGTACGAGGTCACGGAGAAGGGCACGCAGGAGTACTTCTCCCTCCTGCGCGACTCCCTGACCCGGTACGACCAGCGGCCGGACATCCTCACCACCGCGCTCGGCTTCGTGGTGGACCTGCCGCGCGAGGAGGCCGTCACCCTGCTCAAGGAGCGGGTGCGCCGCATCGAGGAGTGGCGTGCTTCCGTCACGGAGTACTACACGCCGGAGGACGGCCCCGAACAGCTCGGCCACATCGGCGAGATCATGAACTACTGGGTGCACTCGGCCGATACGGGCGCGGAGTGGACCCGCGGCCTGATCGCCCGCATCGAGGCCGGCGCCTACACCTTCTCCGGCGAGGGCGAGCCGTTCGTCGGCGTGCTCGCGGACGGCGAGGAGAACCCGTACGCGGCGGACGCGCCGGACGCGGACGGCCACGGCTGAGCGGCCCCGCGCGGTACGGGCTTGCACCTCACGTGACGTGAGGACGCAGGCTGATCCGGTACCGAGAAGGAGGGCGGAGGCCATGGACTACTCCGTGGGACAGGTCGCCGGTTTCGCCGGTGTGACGGTGCGCACGCTGCACCACTACGACGAGATCGGCCTGCTCGTGCCCAGCGAGCGCAGCCACGCGGGTCACCGGCGCTACAGCGACGCCGACCTGGACCGGTTGCAGCAGGTCCTGTTCTACCGGGAGCTCGGCTTCCCCCTCGACGAGGTGGCGTCCCTCCTGGACGACCCGGAGGCGGATCCGCGCGCGCACCTGCGCCGCCGGCACGAGGTGCTGACCGCCCGGATCGCCAGGCTCCAGGAGATGGCCGCCGCCGTCGAGACCGCGATGGAGGCGAAGAAGATGGGCATCAACCTCACGCCCGAGGAGAAGTTCGAGGTCTTCGGGGACCACGACCCCGACCAGTACGCGGAGGAGGCCGAGCGGCGCTGGGGCGGCACGGAGGCGTACCGCGAGGCGCGGCGCAGGTCCGCGTCGTACACCAAGGACGACTGGAAGCGGATCAACGGCGAGCTCGACGCGATCCACGCCCGCATGGCCGAGCTGCTCGCCCAAGGGGTCGCGGCCGACTCCGACGCGGCCATGGACGGCGCCGAGGAGCACCGCCGGTTCATCTCGCGGCACCACTACACGTGCTCGCACGAGCTGCACACCTGCCTCGGCGAGATGTACGTCACCGACGAGCGGTTCACCGCCTTCTACGAGGCCGTCCGGCCGGGGCTCGCGGTGTTCACGCGGGACGCGATCCGCGCGAACGCGGCCCGCCACAGCTGATCGCCGCCGGAAGGTGAGGGGCCGGTAAGGGGCCGCAGCGGGCCGTAAGAGGCGTTCTCCTGGAGGGCGCCCCTTACTATGCTGCCTAGTTGGACCGTGGAACCTGGCCGTGCCGCCCCACGTTGATAACTTTGGGCGGCTGCACCTGCCGCCGCACCGCCCCCTCACCCTCAGGAGCCCGGAACCGTGACGACGCTTGCGCTCGGACCAAGCTGGCTGGATCCGGATTACCTGCTCAACCAGTTCGGCCTCTGGGGCCTGCTGGTGATCGTCTTCGCCGAGTCGGGCCTGCTGATCGGCTTCTTCCTGCCCGGCGACTCGCTGCTGTTCACCACGGGCCTGCTGATCACCACCCACAAGCTGGACACCCCGCTGTGGCTGGCGTGCGTACTGATCTGTCTCGCCGCGATCCTCGGCGACCAGGCGGGCTACCTCTTCGGCAAGAAGGTCGGCCCGGCGCTGTTCAACCGCCCGGACTCCAAGCTCTTCAAGCAGGAGAACGTGGTCAAGGCACACGACTTCTTCGAGAAGTACGGCCCGAAGTCCCTGGTCCTGGCCCGCTTCGTGCCGATCGTGCGTACGTTCACGCCGATCATCGCCGGTGTCTCCGGCATGCGGTACCGCTCGTTCATCACGTTCAACATCATCGGCGGCGTCCTGTGGGGCGCGGGCGTCACGCTGCTCGGCGCCTGGCTCGGCAACATCGACTTCGTGCACAAGAACATCGAGGCGATCCTCATCCTGATCGTCCTCATCTCGGTGGTGCCGATCGCCATCGAGTTCCTGCGGGCACGCGGCAAGTCCAAGAAGGCGGCGGTGGCCGAGGGCGCGCCCCCGGCCCAGCGCGGCCGCCACGCCAAGCGCTAGCCCCCAGGGCCGGCGTGCCCACGGGACCAGGGGGCGGTCAGAAGCCCCTGGTCCGCTTCGCCGCCCGGCGGTTCGCCGCCGAGGCCGCGCCGGGCACCTTCATGATCAGTCGGGAGACCTCGCTCCCGAGGTTCACGCCGATCGCGATGGCCAGTGCCGTGGCGACGGCCTTGGTGAGCGAGTTGATGCCGGTGTTGAGGTCGTTCTGCGCCAGGGCGAGCAGCCCGAAGTACGTCGCGCTGCCGGGCAGCAGCGGCCCGATCGCCGCCGTCACGTACGGCAGTGAGGACGCGAACCGGTAGCGCGAGAAGAGCTGCCCGAACAGGCCCACCAGCCCGGCCGCCACAGCCGTCGCGGCGACGGGCGACAGCTCCAGCGGGGTGTGCGCCAGGGCGCCGAACATCACCCAGGCGATGCCGCCGTTGAGGGTCACGATCAGGACGGTGTGACGTTCCTGCTGGAGCAGTATCGCGAACGCGAGGCTCAGCGCCATCGACGCCAGGATCTGGATGACCGGCCGCGTCGACGACACCCCGAACTCCGTCTCCGGCGTCAGGTTCGTCGCGTCCAGCATCACGCCCAGCGACAGCACCAGCAGCACGCCGCAGACGATGCCCACGATCAGGTACATCACTTCGAGCAGACGCGCCGCCGCGGTGATGTAGTAGCCGGTCAGGCCGTCCTGCACGCCCGCCACCAGGGCCCGCCCCGGGATCAGCGCGAAGAGCCCGCCGGTGATGACCGCGGACGCCATGGTCGCCTCGGTGTGCGCGAAGCTCAGCGCGACCCCCATCGCGGCGGGCGGCATCGCGGCGCCCACGAACTGGTAGAACTCCGGCAGCCCGCGCCCCGCGCACAGCCACGCGAGCCGGTCGCCGAGCATCGCGCCGACAGCGGCCACCACGAAGACCAGCGCGCCACCGCCGACCAGGACGGACGCGGCGCCCGCGAGCAGCCCGCTGGCGGCCGTGAGGGCCCACCCCGGATAGGGGTGACGGTTGCGCCGGATCCCCGCGAGGCGGCGGTAGGCCTCCTCCAGGGAGACCTCGATCTCCGGGTCGCTGATGTCGTCCACCAGGTGGAAGACCGCCGCGAGCCGGGTGTAGTCGGTGCCCCGGCGGCGCACCGTCCGGGAGGCCGTGACGGGGTCCTCCACCAGGGACGGCTGGTGCGAGATCGACAGCAGCGTGAAGGTCACGTTCGGTTCGCAGCGGTCGAGGCCGTAGGAGCGGCAGACGGCGAACATCGCCGCCTCCACGTCCTCGGCGCCCTCACCGCCCGCGAGCAGCAGCTCCCCGATGCGCAGCGTCAGGTCCAGCACGCGCGGGACCGCGGGCCCGGCCTCGTCCTCGTGCTTCTGCGCGGGCTCCGTGGCGGGCCGCTCGGTGACCGGCATCCGCAGCATCGTGCGCATCTGGTCCTGCCAGGGCGCCTCCTTGGTGAGCTTCACCAGGGGGATGCCGTGCGCGGGCGTGAAGGCCTGCGGGGCGTTGCGGGCGCTGTAGGTGTGCGGCGTCGAGAACGCGGACTTCTCGGGCTCCGGCGGCGTCGGCGGGGAGGGGGCGGCGAGACCGTCGGGAATGGCGAACTCGGAAGTGGTCTGAGACTCGTCCTCGGGAGCCGCCGGCTGCGGTGCCACCCCGCTGGGCTGCGCGAACGCGCTGCGGGCCTCGTCCGACTGAGGCTTCCGGTCCTCGGCCTCATGCTCGGCCACTGATGCCCTCACTTCTCATACGACTCGTACGCACCCTCCGTATGGCCAGTATGGGCACAAATACACGAACGGGCCGCGCGGCCCGGGGGTCCCGGATCGCGCGGCCCGTTCGGGGCGGGAGGCTCAGTGGCCGCCCTGCGCCTCGAAGCGCTTGTACGACTTCTCGATCTCGGCCTCGGCGTCCGCGCGGCCGACCCAGTCGGCGCCCTCGACGGACTTGCCGGGCTCCAGGTCCTTGTAGACCTCGAAGAAGTGCTGGATCTCCAGGCGGTCGAACTCGGAGACGTGGTGGATGTCACGCAGGTGCTCCACACGCGGGTCCGAGGCCGGGACGCAGAGCAGCTTGTCGTCGCCGCCCGCCTCGTCGGTCATGCGGAACATGCCGATGGCGCGGCACTTGATGAGGCAGCCGGGGAAGGTCGGCTCGTCCAGGATGACCAGGGCGTCCAGCGGGTCACCGTCCTCGCCGAGGGTGTTCTCGACGAAGCCGTAGTCCGCGGGGTAGCTGGTCGAAGTGAAGAGGCGACGGTCCAGACGGATCCGGCCGGTCTCGTGGTCCACCTCGTACTTGTTCCGCGAACCCTTCGGAATCTCGATGGTGACGTCGAACTCCACGGGTGGCTCCTCCATGATCAGCACATACTTCGGGTGATTAAGTGTCCCTCACGCAGATGTGTGATCGCGAAAGGGGCTGGTCGTCGTGCCGGAGCTCAGACCTTGGCAGCGGCCTCGACAGCTGATGCGACAGCTGGCAAAGCCCTCCGCCATCAAGCGCCCCCGGTTCTCGGGGACGCTCAAGACCTGGCAGCTCACGGCGGGTGCCGCCGCCTTCGGCCTGGTGATCTCGGCCGGGGCGGTGGCCGCGGCCGGCCCTTGGGACTCCTCCGGTCAGCGTACGGCGGAGCGGGAGCGGGCCGCCGCCCAGGAGGCCCGGGGTGGCGCAGATCACGGCGGTCGCACGTCCGGACAGGGCCCCGAGGCCGCTCCGAGCGCCCCCGCGGTGCTCGCCGGTCTCGGCGCGCCCGCGGGGACGGCGCCGCGCCCGACGGACCGCGCCCTCGCGGACGTACTCGATCCGCTCCTGCGGGACCCGGCGCTCGGCCCGAAGCGCTCGGCGGTCGTGCTGGACGCGGTCTCCGGCAAGCGGGTCTACGACAAGGGGGCGGGGGAGGAGCTGACACCCGCCTCGACCATCAAGATCGCCACGGCGGTCGCCGCGCTCTCCGCGGTGGGCCCCGACCACCGCATCGCGACCAGGACGGCCGTGGAACCGGACTCGAAGGACCTCGTCCTGATCGGCGGCGGCGACCCCACGCTGACCGCCCGCAAGGACGGCCGCTACACCGACACCGCCGCGAGCCTGCGCACACTGGCCGAGCGGACCGCCCGCGCGCTGAAGGACCGCGACATCGACGAGGTGCGGCTCTCCTACGACACCTCGCTGTACTCCGGGCCGCCGCAGCACCCCATCGGCCCCAACGAGAACATCACCCCCGTCAGTGCCCTGATGGCCGACGAGGGCCGCCTCGACGACTCCACCAGCGGCCCGGCGCCGCGCTCGGGCGACCCTGCGGGCGACGCGGCGAAGAAGTTCGCGGGCTTCCTCAAGGACCACGGCATCGCGACCCAGGGCGACCCCGGCCCGACCAAGGCCTCCGAACGCGCCGCGTCCCTCGCCGAGGTCCAGTCGCCGCCCCTGTCCGCCCTGGTCGAGCGGATGCTGACCCACAGCGACAACGACATCGCCGAGGCCCTGGCCCGCCAGACGGCTCTCGCGGCGAAGGAACCCGTCAGCTTCGACGGCGCGGGCGACGCGGTCCGCGCCGAGCTGGCCGAGCTGAAGCTGCCGGTCTCGGACGCCGAGATCACCGACGGCAGCGGCCTGGACCGCGCCGACCGGATCTCCGCCGAGCTGCTCGCCGCCCTCCTGGACCGCGCCGCCGACCCGGGCCGCCCCGAGCTGCGCCCCGCGCTGACGGGCCTGCCCGTCGCGGGCTTCACCGGCACGCTCGTCGACCGCTATCCGAAGGACTCCCCGGGCACCGGCGTCGTCCGCGCCAAGACCGGCACCCTCACGGGCGTGAACACCCTCGCGGGCACGGTGGTCGACGCCGACGGCCGTCTCCTGCTCTTCGCCTTCATGACCACCGGCACCACAGACCCCCGAGCGGCCCAGTCGGCCCTGGACCACATGGCCTCCACCTTGGCCAACTGCGGCTGCCGCTGAACACCCAGCCACCGGGAGCGCCCCGAACGGGGCGCGGGGAGACCCGCACGCGCAAGCCACCTGTCGCGCCCCGAAGGGGGCGCGGGGAACTGCGCGCCCGGCCCCATCGGACCCGCACGCACGAGCCACGTGTCATGCCCCGAAGGGGGCGCGGGGAACTGCGCGCCCAGCCCCATCGGACCCGCACGCACGAGCCACGTGTCATGCCCCGAAGGGGGCGCGGGGAACTGCGCGCCCAGCCCCATCGGACCCGCACGCACAAGCCACGTGTCGCGCCCCGAAAGGGGCGCGGGGAACTGCGCGCTCAGCCCCATCGGACCCGCACGCAAAAGCCACGTGTCGCGCCCCGAAGGGGGCGCGGGGACCTGCGCGCTCAGCCCCATCGGACTCGCACGCGCGAGCCACGTGTCGCGCCCCGAAGGGGGCGCGGGGAACTGCGCGCTCAGCCCCATCGGACCCGCACGCACGAGCCACCGGTCACGCCCCGAAGGGGACGCGGGGAACTGCGCGCCCAGCCACGACCAGCCCGCACCATGACCACCGAGGCGTCGGCCCCCTAAGGGCCGCCCCAGGGCAACCTGGGGGGTCAACCCCCTCCACCAGAGGGGCCGAGCACGTACCGTTGACGCATGACGAGCATCGGTGGTGCGGAGATGGTCGACTGGAATCTCGCGGTGGCGACCGCGACCCGCCTCGTGCGGCCGGGCCCAGAAGTGAGCAAGGACGAGGCCCGCGCGGTCGTCGCGGAGCTCCGTCGGCACGCCAAGTCCTCGGAGGAACACGTCCGTTCCTTCACGGGAATGGGCACGGAGGGCGCGCACGACACCCCCGTCCTCGTCGTCGACAGGGCAGGCTGGATCAAGGCGAACGTGGCCGGCTTCCGGGAGATCCTCAAGCCCCTCCTGGAGAAGATGCGGGACAAGCGCGGCGGCGGCCCCGGCGGCGCCGTCCTCGGCGCGGTCGGCGGCAAGGTCACCGGCGTGGAGCTCGGCATGCTCCTGTCGTTCCTGGCGTCCCGCGTCCTCGGTCAGTACGAGACCTTCGCCCCGGCCACCCGCGCCCTGCCCGCGGGGTCGAACGGCGGCGGCAGGCTCCTCCTCGTCGCCCCGAACATCGTGCACGTCGAGCGCGAGCTGGACGTGGACCCCCACGACTTCCGCCTCTGGGTCTGCCTCCACGAGGAGACGCACCGCACCCAGTTCACCGCCGTGCCCTGGCTGCGCGACCACCTCGAAGGCGAGATCCAGTCGTTCCTCGGCGAGACCGAGGTCGACCCCATGACGGTCCTGGAGCGCGTCAGGGAGGCCGCGCAGACCTTCGCGGGCGGCCGGTCCGACGGCGAGGGCGACGAAGAAGGCGGGGCCGCGGCCGACGGGGGCCGCTCCATCGTCGAGCTGGTGCAGACCCCCGCCCAGCGCGAGATCCTCGCCCGCCTCACCGCCGTGATGTCCCTCCTGGAGGGCCACGCGGACTTCGTGATGGACGGCGTCGGCCCCGACGTGGTGCCCTCGGTCGAGGAGATCCGCGAGAAGTTCAGGGAGCGCAGGGCCCGCGGCGCGAGCCGCCTCGACCAGGCGCTGCGCAAGCTCCTCGGGCTCGACGCGAAATTGCGCCAGTACCGGGACGGCGAGCGCTTCGTGCGCGCGGTCGTGCAGGAGGTCGGGATGGACGGCTTCAACCGCGTGTGGACCTCCCCCAACACGCTGCCCACCAAGGCGGAGATCGCCAAACCGGCGGACTGGGTCGCGCGGGTGCACCGTAAGGGAGACTGAAGGACCGGATGCGGCCGATGGCAGGAGAACGCCCCAGCAATCACCCGTCCGAGGGACCGTGGGCGATGGGTAGGCGTGCGATGCTCGGGGAACGGCTCGGTTCTGTCACCATCGACACACTCTGAGTGACTGAATGCTCGGGGTGCCGACGCCTGGTCCGCACGACCGGGCACGGCCTCCCCCGTGGGTCCTGAGTGATTGGTCCGAGGCTCACCCCCGAACTTCATGAAGGGAACCGGACATGGGTCCCCATCCTGCGGTCGCGGCGATACGCCTGGCGGTCCGCCGCGTACTCCACGACGTACTGACCGACGTACAGCGCACCTCCGCAAACGCCCCCTCACCCCCTCCGCACCCCCCGCACGCCCCACATCCTCCGGTCTTCCCGCACGAGCAGCCCCCGCAGCCGCTCGTCCTGGTCGCCTGCTCCGGCGGCGCCGACTCCATGGCGCTCGCCTCCGCCCTCGCCTTCGAAGCCCCCAAGCTCGGCATCCGCGCCGGCGGGGTCACCGTCGACCACGGACTACAGCCCGGCTCCGACCTCCGCGCCGCCGAGGTCGCCGTCCGCCTGACCGCCCTCGGTCTCGAACCGGTCGAGTCCGTCACCGTCCAGGTCGGCCGGTCCGGCGGCCCCGAAGCCGCCGCCCGCGACGCGCGCTACGCAGCCCTGGACGCCGCCGCCGAACGGCACTCGGCGGCCGCCGTCCTGCTCGGCCACACCCGCGACGACCAGGCGGAGACCGTCCTGCTCGGCCTCGCCCGCGGCTCGGGCATCCGCTCCCTGTCCGGAATGGCGGCGACCTCGGGGGTCGCCGGCCGTTACCGCCGCCCCTTCCTGCACATCGACCGCCAGACCGCCCGCAAGGCGTGCATGGTCCAGTCGCTGCCCGTCTGGGACGACCCGCACAACACCGATCCCGCCTACACCCGCTCCCGGTTGCGCCACGAGGGACTGCCCGCCCTGGAGAAGGCCCTCGGCAAAGGCGTCGTCGAAGCCCTCGCCCGTACGGCCCAGCTCTCCCGGGACGACGCCGACGCCCTCGATCTGTGGGCGGCCCAGGCCGAGCCGACCGTCCGGGACGCCGAGGGCCTCCTGGAGTGCGCCAAGCTCTACGCCCTCCCGCCCGCCGTACGCCGCCGCATCGTGCGCGGGGCCGTCATCGAGGCCGGGGCGCCCGCCGGTTCGCTCTTCGCCCGGCACATCGAAGAGGTCGACCGGCTGATCACCGGCTGGCGCGGCCAGGGAGCCATCAATCTCCCGGGCAAAGTCGTGGCCCGGCGCCAGGGTGGCAGACTGGTGATCCGGCAAGGCTGACGTGCGGCCCGCGCTCATCGCGGGCCGGTCGGCCGGTGGGACGACCGAAAGTGATGCGGGTGGACGCGAAAGACATGGGCACCGACCTCAAGTCGGTGCTCATCACCAAGAAAGAGATCGACGCGAAGCTGGCCGAGCTGGCAGCCAAGGTCGACGCGGAGTACGCGGGCAAGGACCTGCTGATCGTCGGTGTCCTCAAGGGCGCCGTGATGGTCATGGCGGACCTGGCGCGCGCGCTGTCCACCCCCGTCACGATGGACTGGATGGCCGTGTCGTCGTACGGCGCGGGCACCCAGTCCTCCGGCGTCGTCCGGATCCTCAAGGACCTGGACACCGACATCAAGGGCAAGCACGTCCTGATCGTCGAGGACATCATCGACTCCGGGCTGACGCTCTCCTGGCTCCTGTCGAACCTCGGCTCCCGCGAGCCCGCCTCCCTGGAGGTGTGCACGCTGCTGCGCAAGCCGGAGGCGGCGAAGGTCGCGATCGACGTGAAGTGGATCGGCTTCGACATCCCCAACGAGTTCGTCGTGGGCTACGGCCTGGACTTCGCCGAGAAGTACCGCAACCTCCCCTTCGTCGGCACGCTCGCCCCGCACGTCTACGGCGGCTGACGCCCGCCGGGCCCGACGCCGCACGACTGCGTACGGCGGCGGGGAACCCTCACCCGTTTCCCGCCGTTGGACCATGCGAAGACGGGTTTGCCAGCCGTCCCGTGCGGCTTCGGGTCACAATGCTGGGGTACCGTCCGAGGAACAGTCTTTATCAAACTCACTATGGCAGGAGGGACGGGGCGTCATCGCTCCGTATGGATGGACGTGAAGCGATACTTCCGTGGGCCAGTCATGTGGATCGTGCTGGCCGTCCTTGCCGTGGTCGTGTTGATGCAGGTCGTCGGCTCGTCCGGTGGCTACAAGACGGTTGACACCGGTCAGGTCGTCCAGGCGATCAACGACGACAAGGTCGAGTCCGCCAAGCTCACCACCGGTGACGAGCAGATCATCAAGGTCGAGCTCAAGGACGGCCAGAAGGTCAAGGGCAGCAGCAAGATCCAGGCGAGTTACATCGGCGACCAGGGCGTCGCCCTCGCCAATTCGCTCCAGACCAAGTACGAGAGCAAGGACATCCCGGACGGTTACACCGTCTCCCCGTCGAAGCAGAACCCCTTCGTCGGCATCCTGCTCTCCCTCCTCCCCTTCGTCCTCATCGTCGTCGTCTTCCTGTTCCTGATGAATCAGATGCAGGGCGGCGGCTCCCGGGTCATGAACTTCGGGAAGTCCAAGGCCAAGCTCATCACCAAGGACACCCCGAAGACGACCTTCTCCGACGTGGCGGGTTCGGACGAAGCCGTCGAGGAGCTCCACGAGATCAAGGAGTTCCTCCAGGAGCCGGCGAAGTTCCAGGCCGTCGGCGCCAAGATCCCCAAGGGCGTCCTCCTCTACGGCCCGCCCGGTACCGGCAAGACGCTCCTCGCGCGCGCCGTCGCCGGCGAGGCCGGAGTGCCGTTCTACTCGATCTCCGGCTCCGACTTCGTCGAGATGTTCGTCGGTGTCGGTGCCTCCCGTGTGCGTGACCTCTTCGAGCAGGCCAAGGCGAACGCCCCGGCGATCGTCTTCGTCGACGAGATCGACGCGGTCGGCCGCCACCGCGGCGCCGGCCTCGGCGGTGGCCACGACGAGCGCGAGCAGACGCTGAACCAGCTGCTCGTCGAGATGGACGGCTTCGACGTGAAGGGCGGCGTCATCCTGATCGCCGCCACGAACCGGCCCGACATCCTCGACCCGGCGCTCCTGCGCCCGGGCCGCTTCGACCGGCAGATCGCCGTCGACCGCCCCGACATGCAGGGCCGTCTGGAGATCCTCAAGGTCCACCAGAAGGGCAAGCCGGTCGCCCCGGACGTCGACCTGGGCGCGGTGGCCCGCCGGACCCCCGGCTTCACCGGCGCCGACCTGTCGAACGTGCTGAACGAAGCGGCGCTCCTGACGGCCCGCGGCGACAAGAAGCTGATCGACAACCACGCGCTTGACGAGGCGATCGACCGCGTCGTGGCGGGCCCGCAGAAGCGGACCCGGATCATGTCCGACAAGGAGAAGAAGATCACCGCGTACCACGAGGGCGGACACGCCCTGGTCGCGGCGGCCTCACCGAACTCGGACCCGGTCCACAAGATCACGATCCTGTCCCGCGGCCGGGCCCTGGGCTACACCATGGTCCTCCCCGAGGAGGACAAGTACTCCACGACGCGCAACGAGATGCTCGACCAGCTCGCGTACATGCTGGGCGGCCGCGCGGCCGAGGAGCTCGTCTTCCACGACCCGACGACGGGCGCGGCGAACGACATCGAGAAGGCCACGGCCACCGCTCGCGCGATGGTCACGCAGTACGGCATGACCGAGCGTCTCGGCGCGATCAAGTTCGGCGGGGACAACACCGAGCCGTTCCTCGGGCGCGAGATGGCGCACCAGCGGGACTACTCGGAAGAGGTCGCCGCGCTGGTCGACGAAGAGGTCAAGAAGCTCATCGAGACCGCGCACAACGAGGCGTGGGAAATCCTCGTCGAGAACCGCGACATCCTCGACAACCTGGTGCTCCAGCTGCTGGAGAAGGAGACCCTCGGCAAGGAGCAGATCGCCGAGATCTTCGCCGGGATCGTGAAGCGTCCGGCCCGCCCGGCGTGGACCGGCTCCTCGCGGCGCACTCCCTCGACCCGCCCGCCGGTGCTCTCTCCCAAGGAGCTGTCGCTGACGAACGGTGCGAACGGCGCCTCCACCCCCGCGGTGACCGCCGGCGGCACGGAGCAGCCCATCGAGGTGGCCCCGGAGGACCGCCCCGAGAGCTGACCGCGCCGCGCGCCCCAGCGGGCCCGGAATGATTGCCGCGCCCCCCAGGTTCTAGCCTGGGGGGCGCGGCGCTTTCGTACGCTCGCGTGAGACGCACAGGAACGAGGCATGACATGACCGACCCGGTGACCCTGGACGGCGAGGGCTCGATCGGCGAGTTCGACGAGAAGCGGGCCGAGAACGCCGTGCGTGAACTGCTGATCGCCGTGGGCGAGGACCCCGACCGAGAGGGCCTCCTGGAGACTCCCGCCCGGGTGGCGCGGGCGTACCGGGAAATATTCTCCGGGCTGTGGCAGAAGCCGGAGGACGTGCTGACGACGACGTTCGACCTCGGGCACGACGAGATGGTCCTGGTGAAGGACATCGAGGTCATGAGTTCCTGTGAGCACCATCTGGTGCCGTTCGTCGGTGTCGCCCACGTCGGGTACATCCCGTCCACCGACGGCAAGATCACCGGTCTGTCGAAGCTGGCCAGACTCGTGGACGTGTACGCGCGCCGTCCGCAGGTGCAGGAGCGGCTGACCACGCAGATCGCGGACTCCCTGATGGAGATACTGGAGCCGCGCGGTGTGATCGTGGTCGTCGAGTGCGAGCACATGTGCATGACGATGCGCGGGGTCCGCAAGCCGGGTGCCAAGACGATCACCTCCGCGGTCCGCGGTCAGCTCCGTGACCCCGCGACGCGCAATGAGGCGATGAGTCTGATCATCGCCCGCTGAACCGGCATCGGTTCGGCGGATCCTCTCAACTTCCCCTCTGTGCCCCGGGGTTGTCCCGCGAACCCCGGGCGTTCGTCGGCTGTTGCGTGAAGACTGCCGGTATGACGAATACGAACACGCAATCGGTCGGTGGTGAGCGGTCGCTGCCCACCCGCGACCTCGGCGGCCTTGAGGTCTCCGCGCTCGGCTACGGCGCCATGGTGCTCTCCCCGGGTGTGTACGGCGAGGTCGACGACGAGCGCGGTGAGCGGGCGCTGCGCGCGGCTGTCGACGCGGGCGCCACCATCATCGACACCTCCGACGGCTACGGCGCCGACGGACACAACGAACGCCTCATCGGCAGGGCCCTGCGGGGCCGCCGCGATCAGGTCGCGATAGCCACCAAGTTCGGTTTCCGGCTGCCCGAGGGCGTGGAGCCGCATCCCTTCCCCATCGGCTACGCCTTCGGGGAGCTGGCGGTGAACGCCGACCCCAGGCATGTGCGCGGCTACGCCGAGGCGAGCCTGCGCGGCCTGGAGACGGACTACATCGACCTGTACTACCCGCACTTCCCGGACCCGCAGGTGCCCTTCGAGGACACCGTGGGGGCGGTCGCCGAACTGATCGAGGCGGGGCTGGTGCGCCACCTCGGGCTCTCCAACGTGACGGCGGACCAGTTGCGGGCCGCGCACGCCGTGCATCCCGTGGCGGCGGTGCAGATCGAGTGGTCGATGTGGAAGCCCGCGGAGCCGGAGCTGCTCGCCGCGGCGCGCGAGCTGGGCGTCGGGCTCGTGCCGTGGTCGCCGCTGGGCGCCGGGTTCCTGACGGGCACGGTCGGCCAGGTCGCGGAGGGCGACTTCCGGCAGAACGCGCCGCGCTTCGACGCGGCGAACCTGAAGGCGAACAACGACCGCTTCGCACCCGTGCGGGGCATCGCCGACGAACTGGGGGTCACCCCGGCGCAGCTGGCCCTGGCCTGGCTGCTGCACCAGGACCCGCGCGTGGTGCCGATCCCCGGCAGCCGCACGCCGAAGCACATCGAGGAGAACCTCGCGGCGGCGCACGTGCGGCTCGACGCCGACGTCCTCGCGCGCCTGGACGGGATTCTCGCGGAGACCGAGGTCGAGGGCGGCACGCTGCTGTAGCCGCCCTCTGGCGGCCGCGCGGGCCGAGGGGGCGGTCCCGGCGTCCCGCACGGCGTCCCCGGCGTCCTCACGCCGCCGGGGCCGCCTGGCCGCCGCTGTTCTCGTCGTCGTCCTCGGGGAGCTTGCAGACCCGCTCCAGGAACAGGGCCGCCGCTATCACCGCGATGCCCGTGACGACCGAGAGTCCGGCGTAGACCGCCTGGTCGCGGCGGGGCGGGATGTCGAGGAACTCCAGCAGGAACACGCCTACCCCGCCGTACATCCCCGCGACGAGCGCCGTGACCAGGGCGCTGGCCTGGCCGAAGACGACGGCACGGGCGGCCATCAGCGGCTCGACGCCCTTCGCGCGGGGGCGGCGCTCCCGCTGGGCGCGCAGGCGCGAGCGCAGCGAGAGCGCTGTGGACAGGAGCACGACGGCGATCACCGCGAGCACGATGGGCGCGGCCAGCGGGACCCGGGGCAGCGTGCCGAAGGAGTCCCACAGGCGGGCACCCGACCAGGACAGCACTCCGGCCGCGACGAAGAGGCCGGCCAGTGTCCTGACGCGCAGTTGCTTCACGAGTGGCCTTTCGTCGCCTTCGTCGTCGTACCGGTCCGATAGACCCTAACGACTATTCGGGCAGCCGGAGTTCCAGGTCGGTGCGGGGGGCGACGCCCTCGCGGGTGACGGCGGCGAGCAGCTCGGCCACCGCGCCGCGGCCGGTCAGCCGGGCCTCGGGGTCGATGTCGTGCCAGGGGGCGAGGACGAAGGCGCGTTCGTGCGCGCGCGGGTGGGGCAGCGTGAGCGCCGGGTCGTCGGAGACCACGTCGGCGTAGGCCACGATGTCCACGTCGATCGTGCGCGGGCCCCAGCGCTCGTCGCGGACGCGGTGGAAGGCCTCCTCGACGGCCTGCGCGCGCTCCAGGAGCGAGGAGGGCGGCAGGGTGGTCTTCACCACGACGACGGCGTTGAAGTACGAGGGCTGGGTGCCGGGGTCGACGCCCCACGGCTCCGTCTCGTACACCGGGGAGACCGCCTTGACCCGCAGGCCCGGCGTGTCCTCCAGGGCGTCGACGGCGCCCTGGAGGGTCTCCAGGCGGTTGCCGAGGTTGCTGCCGAGGGAGATCACGGCCCGCTTGGGGTTGGACAGGGTGCTGTCCGCGGCGTCCACCTGCTCGACCACGGAGGTGGGCACCGGCTGGACGGTCGGGTCGCTCTGACCCGGTTTGAAGGGCGCAGTCATACTCGGCTCCGGGTGATGGTGACGGTCACGTCGTCGAAGGGCACGGTGATCGGGGCGTCCGGCTTGTGGACGCAGACCTCGACCTCCAGGACTCCTTCGTGCTTCAGACACGTCTGGGCGATGCGCTCGGCGAGGGTCTCGATCAGATCGACCGGTTCCCCCTCGACGGCGGCCACGACCTCTTCGGCCACGATCCCGTAGTGCACGGTCTTCGTCAGGTCGTCGTCGGCCGCCGCCGCTCGCGTGTCCAGGCCGAGAACCAGGTCCACGATGAAGGTCTGGCCTTCTTCGCGCTCCCGCGGATAGACACCGTGGTGCCCGCGGGCCTTGAGGCCGCGCAGCGCGACACGATCCACGCGAATCACTCCTGCAATCGTCGGTATCGGCAGGCCTGCACCGAGTGCGGTCGGCACACCAGCCTCGATCGAATCTACCTGCGAGCACCGACAGTGCTCGCCCGCGGGGCCTTCCGACGGGGCGCGGCGGCCCCGTGATCCCGCGTGATCCCGCTCTTTTCCCGCCCCTCTACCCACTCAGGAGGGGGTTTCGTCACTCTCGTCGTCGTCGGTTTCGGCCAGGACGGGCGAGGCGTGGTGGGACCACAGTTTCCAGCCGTCGGGCGTACGGCGGAACACGTTCGTGGCGACCACGAGCTGGCCCACGAGCGGGCCGAGCTCTCCGCCGCCCTCCGGGGGCGGGCCGCCGCTGAGGATGTTCTCGGTGCAGGTCACCAGGGCCGTGTCGCCGAACACGCCGACCTTCAGGTCGGTCAGGAAGAACTGGATGTACTCGGTGTTCGCCATGATCAGCGCGTACGACCTGAGGACCTCGCCGCGGCCGGTGAGGACGGGCCAGCCGGGGTGGACGCAGGAGATCGTGTCTCCGTCCCCGTCGTCCGTGCTCTCGTCGGCGATGTCGTCGTCCGTGGGGGCCGCGGTCCCGGAGTCCGGTTCCGAGTCCAGCCACAGTTCGGAGACCTTGTCGAAGTCGCCGCGCTCCAGTGCTTCGTAGAAAGCCGTATTGGCGCGTTCCACCTGCTCGACGTCGGTACGGGCCGCCCCGGTCACCGGTGGCCGCCCGCGGCGTCCGTCACGGCCTGGGCGACGCGCACGGCGTCGGCCGTGGCCCGCACCTCGTGCACGCGGACCGCCCAGGCGCCCTGGTGGGCGGCGAGCGCGGAGACGGCGGCGGTGGCGGCGTCGCGTTCGCGGGCCGGCGGCGGGGTGCCCTCGGGGCCCGCGAGGACCCGGCCGAGGAACCGCTTGCGGGAAGCGGCGACGAGCACGGGGTGGCCCAGTTCGCGCAGCCGGTCCAGGCCGGCCAGGAGCGCCAGGTCGTGCTCGGCCTCCTTGGAGAAGCCGAGGCCGGGGTCGACGACGATGCGCTCGGGGGCGATGCCGCCCTCGACGGCGGCCCGCACGCGCGCGTGGAGCTCGCCGACGACTTCGGAGACCACGTCCTCGTAGACGGGCTTGGCGTGGATGTCGGTGAGGAAGCCGCGCCAGTGCATGACGACGAAGGGGGCGCCCGCGGCGGCGACAGCGGGGACCATGCGCGGGTCGGCGAGGCCGCCGCTGACGTCGTTGACGAGGACGGCGCCCGCGGCGAGGGCCTGCTCGGCGACGGTGGCGCGCATGGTGTCCACGGAGACGGTGACGCCCTCGGCGGCCAGGCCCCGCACCACGGGGACGACGCGCTTGAGCTCCTCGTCCTCGTCCACGCGCGTGGCGCCGGGGCGGGTCGACTCGCCGCCGACGTCCACCAGGTCGGCGCCCTGGGCGACCAGGTCGACGCCGTGCTTCACGGCGGCCGTGGTGTCGAACCAGCGGCCGCCGTCGGAGAAGGAGTCGGGCGTGACGTTCACGACACCCATGACCGCGCAGCGGCCCCACTCCGGCAGCCCCTGGACCGATCCCCGCCCGCGCAACGTACTCATGTCTCCAGCGTAGGCCCGGACGGGAGCGGGTTACGCCGCCTGCATCTCGCGTTCGGCGTTCTGGTGCGGGCAGGGACGGCGCTGCGGGGTGCCCCGGCGCAGGAAGCGGGGCAGCGCGAGGGTCACGAAGCCCTCGGCCTGCATGGCGGCGAAGCCGATGCGAGGGAGGTCCTTGCTGGAGCGGTAGACGACGAAGCGGGGCTCCCAGCGGGGGCGGAACTTTGCGTTGAACTTGTACAGCGACTCGATCTGGAACCAGCGGGAGAGGAAGACCAGCAGGCCCCGCCAGGCGCGCAGGACCGGGCCCGCGCCGATCTTCTCGCCGCGTGCGAGGGCCGCGCGGAACATCGCGAAGTTGAGGGACACGCGCGCGATGCCGAGCTTCGGGGCGGCCTGGAGGGCGGCGACGATGAGCAGTTCGTTCATGCCGGGGTCGGCGGCGCGGTCGCGGCGCATGAGGTCCAGCGAGACCCCGTCCTTGCCCCACGGCACGAAGTGGAGGACGGCCTTGAGGTCTCCGTAGGGACCCGCTTCCTCGTCGGCCTTGTGGGCGGTGGCGATCAGGCAGTCGCCGTCGCCCGGGTCGCCGATGCGGCCGAGCGCCATGGAGAAGCCGCGCTCGGTGTCGGTGCCGCGCCAGTCGTCGGCGGCGCGCTGGATCCTGGCGAGCTCCTGCTCACCGAGGTCACGGATGCGCCGTACGCGCGTCTCGTAGCCATTGCGCTCGATCCGCTTGACCATCTGGCGTACGTTGCGCATCGCACGCCCGGACAGGGAGAAATCCGCGACGTCCACCACCGCCTCGTCACCCAGTTCGAGGGCGTCCAGGCCGGTCTCGCGGGTCCACACCTCGCCGCCGGTCTCGGAGCAGCCCATGACGGCGGGCGTCCAGGAGTGGGCCTTCGCCTCGTCCATGAAGCGCTCGATGGCGCCGGGCCAGGCCTCGACGTCGCCGATGGGGTCGCCGCTGGCGAGCATCACTCCGGAGACGACGCGGTAGGTGACGGCGGCCTTGCCGCTGGGGGAGAAGACGACGCCCTTGTCGCGGCGGAGCGCGAAGTGGCCGAGCGAGTCGCGGCCGCCGTGCTTGTCCAGCAGGGCGCGCAGCCTGGTCTCGTCGTCCTCGGTGAGGCGCGCGGCCGGGTGCTCGGGGCGGAAGGCGAGGTAGATGGTGGTGAGGGCGGTGAGCATGCCGAGGGCGCCGAGGGAGAAGCCGACGGTCCAGGACGTGTTCCCGGAGTAGGCGACGGGGCCCTCGAAGCCGAACAGGCCGTAGAGGACGTGCTCCAGGCGCTCCGTGATGCTGGGGTCCCCGATGACCCTGCCCGGGTGGACGCTGACGATCACCAGGCCCAGCAGAATCGATCCGGCACCGAGAAGCACGAAGTTGGCCAGCGCCCGCCAGCGGCTGCGCGGATCGGGCAGGGCCGTGAACTCACTACGATGACGCAGCAGCAGCGCGAGGAGCGCGAGCGAGATCAGGACACCGATCACCGAGTGCCGGTACGCGAACTGCGCCACGGCGCCCGCGGGCAGCAGGACCACGGCGGCCCGCCAGGCACGCCGCTTGTGGCGCCGCAGACCGTGCGCGAGCAGGAGCAGGAGGATGCCGGAGCTGAGCGCGAGTGCGGCCGCGAAGGGGCCGAGCGCGCCGGGCAGCACCTCGGCGATGGCGTGCATGCGGCTGTACCGGAAGCGCGGGAAGACACCCGCCGCGATGTTCAGCAGACCTACGAGCGTGCAGGCTCTGGCGACGAGGGTCGGCACGGCCTCGGGGCGCGGGCCGCGCAGTATCCGGCGGAGGCGGCTGTCGCGGTGGCGATCCTCACTCCCCGGAACCCCACTCGACATTTCCCCATCTATCCTGACAGACATCGCATCCCGTAGTTCTGCGAGAGAGCTTGAATCCGGCGCCAAAACGGCATCCGGCACCATTGCGCCCTCTAGGACGGTTCTTCGGGGAAACGGGTTCATTCCCGACCGGAAACCGCTGGAAAAGCGCTGGCAAGGCTTTCGGCGAGGGCCGGCAAGGCCAGAGCCCCGATCCGGTCCCGCCGCGGCAAGCCCGAGGCAACGGTAGTAGAAAGCGCAGGCAGGAAAACCCCATGGGTCTCACGAGCAACAAGGTCCTCGCCCTTGCGGTCTTGCTGGCCGTACTGCTCTTCTTCGGCACCATCTGGCTCTGGCCGCGGCTCGCCCGCCGCAACTGGAAGGCGATCACGGGCCGCGTCGGCCTGCTCCTCGCCACTCAGGTGACGATCTTCGCATCCGTCGGCCTCGCGGCCAACCAGGCCTTCGGCTTCTACGCCACCTGGGCCGACCTCTTCGGCCAGGAGACGACCCCCGGCATCGTGGTGGACCACGATCCGGCCAAAGGAGCAGGGCCCGTCAAGGTCCTCGACACCAAGCCGGTGAACGTGCCCGGCGGCAAACGGCCCGCCACCGGCGGCCAGATCCAGAAGATCGAGATCGGCGGGAAGGAGTCCCGGATAGGCTCCCCCGCCTACGTCTACCTGCCGCCCGAGTACTTCCAGTCGTTCTACCGCAACCGCACCTTCCCCGCGGCCGTGGTCCTGACCGGCTACCCGGGCACCGCCGAGGCGCTCATCAAAGGGCTGCACTACCCCCAGACCGCCCACCGGCTCTCCGCCGAGGGCAAGATGCAGCCGATGGTCCTGATCATGCTGCGGCCGACCGTGGCGCCGCCGCGCGACACCGAGTGCGTGGACATCCCCGACGGCCCGCAGACGGAGACGTTCTTCGCCAAGGACCTGCCCGGCGCCATCACACAGCACTACCGGGTGGGCACCAAGGCCCGGAACTGGGGCGTCATCGGCGACTCCACCGGCGGCTACTGCGCCCTGAAGCTCGCCATGCACCACCCCGGCCGGTACGGCGCCGCGGCGGGCCTGTCGGCGTACTACAAGGCGCCCATCGACGTCACCACCGGCGACCTCTTCCACGGCGACGAGCAGCTGGAGCGCGACGCGGACCTGATGTGGTACCTCGACCACAAGCCGGCGCCCAAGACGTCCCTGCTGGTGACCACCAGCAAGAAGGGCGAGGACAACTACCGGGACACCGTGCGGTTCATCGACAAGGTGAAGGAGCCCACGCGCGTGTCGTCGATCACACTCGAAAGCGGCGGGCACAACTTCAACACCTGGCGCAGGGAGATCCCCGCCACCCTCCAGTGGATGAGCGGGCGGCTCGACGACAACTGAGCCGCTCTTTTCCGGCGTCCTCGGACGGCAGTCAGTCCGTGCCGATGGCCGCGACCGTCTCCAGTTCGACCTCCGCCCGCGCGATGTCCCGCGCGTCCGCCGCCGTCGAGCGGCGCAGCGCCTCGTGCAGCCGGGCCGGGGTCAGCACGCCCAGGAAGCGGCCCTCGCTGTCCTTGTCGATGACCGCGATCCAGCCCGCGTCGTGCTGGAGCATCGTCGCGAACGCCTGCTTCAGGCTCGCCCCGACCGGCAGCCAGGCCTCCATCCGGCGGGCGTGCGCGCGGACCGTGCCGTCGCCCACGCGCGCGTGCTCGGCGGAGATCCAGCCGTGCAGGTTGTTCTCGCCGTCCAGGACGACGGCCCAGCGGGCGTCGAGCTCCCTGGGCAGCGGGTCGTCGAGGTGCACCACGGGCGGCTGTTCGAGATCGCCCTCCTCGATCGGGGTCACGGAGAGCCGCTTCAGGCCGCGGTCCGCGCCGACGAAGTCGGCCACGTACGCGTTCGCGGGAGCGCCGAGGACCGTCGAGGGCGTGTCGAACTGCTCGATGCGGCCCTGGCCGTAGACGGCGATGCGGTCGCCGAGGCGGACCGCCTCCTCGATGTCGTGCGTGACGAACAACACGGTCTTGCGCACGGCCTGCTGGAGGCGCAGGAACTCGTTCTGGAGGTGCTCGCGCACCACGGGGTCGACCGCGCCGAACGGCTCGTCCATGAGGAGCACCGGCGGATCGGCCGCCAGGGCGCGGGCCACGCCGACCCGCTGGCGCTGGCCGCCCGAGAGCTGCTCGGGGTAGCGGTCGCCGAAGACGGACGGGTCGAGGCCGACCAGGTCGAGGAGTTCGGCGGCGCGCTCGCGGGCCTTGCCGCGCTTGACGCCGAGGAGGTGCGGGACGGTCGCCGTGTTGTCCAGGACGGTCTTGTGCGGGAAGAGCCCGACCTGCTGGATGACGTAACCGATGCGGCGCCGCAGTTGGACCGGGTCGGTCGCCGCTATGTCGTCGCCGTCCACGAATATGCGGCCCTCGGTCGGCTCGATGAGCCGGTTCACCATCTTCATCGTGGTCGTCTTGCCGCAGCCCGACGGGCCGACGAGGGTGACCAGTTCACCCTCGGCGACCTCGAAGGACAGGTCGTCGACGGCCGTGGTGCCGTCCGCGTAGCGCTTGGTGACGTGCTCGAACCGGATCATGCTTCCCCATTGTGGCGGACGGCGGCGGGCCGTGGGGGCCGCGCGTGACGGCCGTGTTGCGGCCGCGCGACGGCTCTCGGCGATTGTCGGTGCCGCGCGTTAGGGTCGCCAGACACGGGGGGACGTGTGTGCGGCATACGTCCGCGATTTCGGGGGAGGTGTGGGCGCGTGGCCGAGCGGAACTGTCTGGTGACGAACGACTGGATCTGCGGGGAGTACGTGAGCACCCGCAGCCAGGAGCTGACCGACGCGACGCTCCAGCACATCGGGATCACGCTCGCCTCGGTGGCGATCGGCCTCGCCGTCTCCCTGCCGCTCGCGCTCCTCGCGCGGCGCCGGCGCTTCCTGGCGGGACCGATCCTCGGCGTGACGACCGTGCTGTACTCGATCCCCTCGCTCGCGATGTTCTCGCTGCTCCTGCCCTTCTTCGGGCTCTCCGCCTCACTGGTCGTCACCGGCCTGGTGCTGTACTCCCTCACGGTCCTCGTGCGGAACATCCTGGCCGGGCTCCAGGCCGTTCCCGACGAGGCCAGGGACGCCGCCAAAGGGATGGGGTACGGCCCGCTGAGACTCCTGTGGGAAGTGGAACTGCCGCTCGCGCTGCCCGCGTTGCTGGCCGGCGTCCGCATCACCACGGTCTCCACGGTCGCCCTGACGACAGTCGGCGCCATCGTGGACTACGGCGGCCTCGGCACCCTGATCCTCGACGGCCTCGACACGACCTTCAAGGCCCAGGTGCTCACGGCCTCCGTGCTGTGCGTCCTGCTCGCCGTCGCCGCCGACCTGCTGCTGCTCGCGCTCCAGCGATGGCTGACGCCCTGGACGCGCACACACCGAATACGGACGAACCGCGCCGCGCGCAAGGCGGCCGTGGCCAAGGTGGCTGAACCGGCATGAACGCGATCACGGGTGCGTACGACTGGCTGACCACCGGCGCCAACTGGCAGGGCGAGAAGGGGGTGTGGCACCGCCTCGCCGAGCACCTGTACTTCAGCGGGGTCTGCCTCGCCGTCGCCTGCCTGATCGCGCTGCCCCTCGCGCTCTGGCTCGGCCACCTCGGCAAGGGCGGCGCGCTCGCGGTCAACGTCTCCAACGTCGGCCGGGCGGTGCCCACGCTGGCCCTGTTGATCCTGCTCACGCTCACCCCGCTCGGTGAGCACGGCGACGCGCCGACGCTGATCGCGCTGGTCCTCTTCGCCGTGCCGCCGCTGCTGACCAACGCCTACCTCGGGATGCGCGAGGTGGACCGGGCGGTGGTGGAGGCCGCGCGCGGGATGGGCATGAGCGGCGGCCAGGTGTTCGCGCGGGTCGAGCTGCCGCTCGCGTATCCGCTGATCATGACCGGCATCCGGTCCGCCGGGGTGCAGGTCGTCGCGACGGCCACGCTCGCCGCGATGGCGGGCGAGGGCGGCCTCGGCCGGATCATCACCGCCGGGTTCAACCTCCAGAACACCCCCCAAGTGGTCGCGGGCGCCTTCCTGGTGGCGCTGCTCGCCCTGCTGGTGGAGGGGGTCCTGGTGGTGGCGGGGCGCGTCTTCGATCCGATGCGGCGGTCGGGCGGGGCGGCGCGGTGAGTCCCGGTGGCGTGCCGGGCGCGCGGCTTGCCCAGTGAGTTTGTCCTCCTTCCCTTTCGAAATGGTGGTTCACCGATGAACAGCACAACGCGTCGTGCGCGACGGATGGCAGGGGCGGCCGCGGCCGTCGTGGCGCTGACCGCGGGGCTCGCCGCGTGCGGCGGGGACAGCCTGGAGGACGAGGGCAAGGGTTCGGACAAGGCGGGCGACGGCAAGAAGGGCTCGCTCGTGGTGGGGTCGGCGCGCTTCACCGAGCAGAAGGTCCTCGCCGAGCTCTACGCGGGCGTTCTCGAAGAGGCCGGATATGACACGCAGGTCAAGACCGTGCAGAACCGCGAGATCTACAAGCCCGAACTGAAGAAGGGCTCGATCGACGTCACGCCCGAATACGCCGCGACGCTCGCGGAATTCCTCAACCTGGAGAAGAACGGCCCGAAGGCCGAGCCCGTCGCCTCCAGTGATCTCGACGCGACGGTGAGCGCCCTGGAGAAGCTCGCGAAGCCGCAGGGCCTGAAGGTGCTCCCGGCGGGACGGGCTGTCGACCAGAACGCGTTCGCGGTCTCCAAGGAATACGCCGAGAAGCACAAGCTCAAGACCCTCTCGGATCTCGGCAGGTCGGGCGAGAAGGTCACGATCGCGGCGGGCGACGAATGCGAGACGCGGCCCTTCTGCGCACCCGGCCTGAAGAAGAAGTACGGGATCGATGTCGCCGGCATCGATCCCAAGGGCGTCGGCACCACGCAGTCCAAGCAGGCCGTGAAGAACGGCACCGACCAGCTGGTGCTGACCACGACGACCGACGCGACGCTGAAGAACTACGACCTCGTGATCCTTGAGGACGACAAGAAGCTCCAGAACGCGGACAACATCCTTCCCGTGGTCAACGCCGGGGAAGCGGGCGCCAAGGAGATAGCCGACGCGCTCGCGAAGCTGACCAAGACGCTCACGACGGAAGACCTCATCGAACTCAACCGGAAGGTCGACGAGGAGCGGCAGAAGGAAGCGGATGTCGCGCAGGACTATCTGAAGTCGAAGGATCTCATCGGAAGTTGATCAAGGAATCGGCCGTGCGGCCCCGGGGCCGAACCGGAAGGTGACCGCCGGGGCAAAGCGGAGAAGAGACGCACAGGAGGGTGGGGAGTTGTGACGAGTTATCGATGTGGCACCTGCTTTTTGGCGGGCGGGGCACCAGACTTCGCCTACGCGCGGTAAGTTTCTGGCCATGCCACGTGGACGTCACCGCCATTCCCCACCCTTGCACAGGCTGCTTCCCCCTTCGACGGTCGCAGGCGTCTCCGTTCTCTGCGCCGGCGGCTCCTGGATGTTCGCGGAACCGGTCGTGCTCCGCGGGCTCGTCGCGGTCGCGGCCGCCGCTGCCGTCGTCGGTTCGGTCGTCATGCGCCGCTGGGACCAGGCGGCGGGCAAACGCGTCGCCGAACTCACGCGCGCGCGAGCGAGCGACGAGTGGCGTCACGAGGAACGGATAGCCGAGGCCGAGTCCGACCTCGAGGAGTCCCGCGAGCTGCGGGGCAAGCTGGAGACCAAGCTCCGCGCCAAGCGGGCCGAGCTGGCCGCGCTGCGCAATGAACACGCCGCGCTCCTGCGGCGGTACGCGACCGCCGAGACGGAGCGGGCCAGTGCGCTGGAGGGGCGGCGGCTGCTCGCCCTGGAGGCGTCGTCCACGGCGCCGGCGCTGTCGGCTTCCGGGTCCGGGGGCGGCAGCGGCGCCGCGGATCTGGTGCCCGCGGTGCGGGCGGGAGCGCCGGTGCGGGCGGGCGGCTCTGCCGGAAGCGGTGCTTCGGGCGCGAGTGCGGCAGCCGGTACGGGCACGGGGGAGGCTTCGGCGGGCACGGCCCCGGCGCCGTCGCTCTTCGCGCTGGCCAACGCGGCGCTCGACCGCATGGCGGCCCGTACGGCGCCCGAGGCGCGGCCGGAAGCGGCGCGGGAAGCGGCCCCCGAGACCGGGCCGGACGCGGAGGACGAGTCGCGGGGGAAGTCCGGGGCGGCCGACGGATCCGGCGGGCACGAGCGCGCGGTCGCCGTCGCGCCGCCCGTGCAGACCCGGCGTCAGGCGCCCCGGGGCGGCTTCGACTTCTTCGGCACGAAGAGCGCGGCTCCCGCCGCGCTGGAGTCCGTGCAGAACGAGGACCTCGCCGATGTGGTGGGCGAGGAGGCACTCGCGGTCCACAAGGCGGAGTCCGAGGCGGAGTTCAAGGACGCGACCGAGAGGGACGACGCGGCGGGCGAGGGGCAGGTCATCGACCTCACGGCGCACGACGAGACGGAGCAGATCGACGTGGGGGTGCTGCGGGCCGCTCTGCGGGCGTAGCGCTTCGCGGGTCGGGCGTAGCGCTCCGCGGGTCGGCGTAGCGCTCCGCGGGTCGGGCGGGGCGTGTTCCGCCGGGCGGTGGCTGGAGCCGGGGCGGTGGCTGGGCCGTGGGCGGTTCTCGGCTGCGGGGCGGTCGTGGCGGGGCGCGCAGTCCTTCGCCGCGCCCCTCGCGGGACGCGGCCTTGACGGGTGGGACTACTGGGTCATCCAGCGGTCCGGGCGGGCCTCTCTGCGGCTCGTGCGGGAGCGGTCCGCCTGGGACTGGAGGAGGGCCGCCGCCTCAGCGGTCGGCCGCAGGCGGGCCGTCACCGTCTTGTCGGCGCCCGTGTCCACCCGTACGTCGGCCACGCCCTGGTACCGCTGCCACGGCCCCTGTGACAGCCGCACGCTCTGCACCTTGGCGTGCGGCACCAGCGACAGGCGGCGCTTGAACCGGCCGCGCCGCGCCGCGAAGACCGTGTCCGTGACCGCGAGGCCGTAGCCCTTCCACCAGAGCGGCACGCACCACGCCGCGCGCGTGGGAGGCCTGGACAGCTCGTCCGCGCCGGGCACGCGCGTGCCCGGCAGCACGCGCCCGATGACCGCTTCGGCGAGCTCCCGCGGCGCCACCGGCACCAGCACGCTGTTGGCCGAGCCCGCCACGTCCAGCTCGACCCGCACCCAGCCCCTGCGCCGCCACAGCAGCGGCTGCACGACGTGCACGGTCTGCACCCGTCCCGGCGGCACCGTCTCGTGCGCCTTGTCGAGCAGCCCGTGGTCGATGCGCAGGCCGTCCGGGGACTCGCCCACCGTCCAGTCGTACTCCGTGATGAACCGGCCGCCACTGCTCGCGAACGCACCGCCCAGCATGGGCAGTCCGGTGGCGAGGACCGTCCACAGGTTGTGCGTGGCGAACCACAGGAAGGCGGGCACGACGACCGCGGCGACGAGCATCGCCCACGGCGCGCCCGTCAGCATCAGCGAGACAGCGAGCATGCGCGGCTGTACGTGCAGCAGGCCGCGCACCGGCGCCTCGCCGACCTCACGCGCCTCCTCCGGGGCGAAACCGGCCGCCCGCGCGAGGAGTTCGGCCCGCAGCTCGGCGGCTTCGCGCTCGCCCAGGTAGGCCAGTTCGTCCTTCTTGTCCGCGCCGACGACGTCCAGCTTCAGCTTGGCCACCCCCGCGACACGGGCGAGCAGGGGCCGCGTCACGTCGACGGCCTGGAGCCGGTCGAGCCGGATGTGGGCGGTGCGCCGGAAGATCAGGCCGGTGCGGACGCGCAGTTCCGAGTCGGTGACCGCGAAGTGGGTGAACCACCAGCTCAGGAAGCCGTACGCGGCGCCTCCGAGGACGACGGCGGCGCAGCCGAGGAGCAGGGCGGTGGTCGTCAGTTCGGACAGGCGCTGCTGCGTGCCGTTCGGGTCGTGGACGGCCCAGCCCACCAGGACGGCGAAGGGCGCCCAGGCGCGGCGCAGCGGCGTCACGGGATGCAGCCGCCGCTCGCTCACGGCCCGGCGGTCCTCGGCCGGCGCTTGCCCGCGCCCGGCCCGGCCACCCTCGGTAGGCGTTTCCCCGCTCACGCCCCCGCCGTCGCCGGTGTGCGCGTCCCCGCTGACAGCCCCGCTCACAGCCCCGCCGATCTGGCCTCGCCGAGCTCCGTCAGGCGGTCGCGCAGCCGTTCGGCCTCCTCGGGGAGCAGCCCCGGGATGCGCGCGTCGGTGGCGGCGGCAGCGGTGCGCAGTTGCACGCTCGCCAGGCCGAAGTGGCGCTCCACGGGCCCCGACGTCACCTCGACGAGCTGCATGCGGCCGTACGGCACGACGGTCTCCTCGCGCCACAGCACGCCGCGGCTGATGAGCAGGTCGTCGTCACGCTCGGCGTACCGCCACGAGCGCCAGTTGCGCCCCAGCATCGGCCAGCCCCACGCCAGGACGGCCAGCGGGAGCAGCGCGAAGGCCGTCCACGCCGGGCCCGCGAAGAGGCCGAGCAGTACGCCGGTGGCCGCCGCGAGCGGCACCAGCCAGGCCACCAGCAGCAGCCGCCGCATCCTCAGCAGACCCCGTGGCAGGCCCGTCCACACCGGCTCGGCCCGTGCCCCCGCCGGTCCAGCGCTCCCTGCCGTCCCCGTTTCCATGCCCCCAGCGTACGTACGCCCTCCGACAGCCGCGCAGGCCGACGGTCGCGTACGCGCGGGCAGGGCGTGCGAGAGACTGTGCCCATGAGTCCCACGACGGAGACCACCACGCAGACCACGCTCGGCATCGGCGGCGCGGCCGAGAGCACCGACATGGTGCTCAACATCGGCCCCCAGCACCCGTCCACGCACGGTGTGCTCCGCCTGCGCCTCGTCCTGGACGGCGAGCGCATCCAGCACGCGGAGCCGGTCATCGGCTACATGCACCGCGGCGCGGAGAAGCTCTTCGAGGCGCGGGACTACCGGCAGATCGTGATGCTGGCCAACCGCCACGACTGGCTGTCGGCGTTCTCGAACGAGCTGGGCGTGGTGCTGGCCGTCGAGCGGATGCTCGGCATGGAGGTCCCCGAGCGCGCGGTGTGGACGCGCACGCTGCTGGCGGAGCTGAACCGCGTGCTCAACCACCTGATGTTCCTCGGGTCGTACCCCCTCGAACTGGGCGGGATCACCCCGGTGTTCCACGCGTTCCGCGAGCGCGAGGAGCTCCAGAACGTGATGGAGGAGATCTCCGGCGGCCGCATGCACTACATGTTCAACCGCGTGGGCGGCCTCAAGGAGGACCTGCCCGCCGGGTGGACCTCCCGCGCGCGGGAGGCCGTCGCGTCGGTGCGCTCGCGCATGGACGTGTACGACCGTCTGGTGCTCGGCAACGAGATCTTCCGGGGGCGCACGCGCGGCGTCGGCGTCCTCACCCCCGAGGCGGCGCACGCCTACGGGGTGAGCGGGCCCATCGCCCGCGCCTCCGGGGTCGACTTCGACCTGCGCCGCGACGAGCCCTACCTCGCGTACGCCGAACTCCAGGACACCCTGAAGGTCGTCACGCGCCAGGAGGGCGACTGCCTGGCCCGCTTCGAGTGCCTCCTGGAGCAGACGCACAACGCCCTGGACCTCGCCGACGCCTGCCTGGACCGGATCGCGGAACTCCCGCAGGGGCCGATCAACCAGCGCCTCCCGAAGGTCCTCAAGGCCCCCGAGGGCCACACGTACGCGTGGACCGAGAACCCGCTCGGGATCAACGGCTACTACCTGGTCTCCAAGGGCGAGAAGACCCCGTACCGCCTGAAGCTGCGCTCGGCCTCGTACAACAACATCCAGGCACTGACCGAACTGCTTCCGGGGCAGCTGGTCGCGGACATGGTGGCGATCCTCGGGTCACTCTTCTTCGTGGTCGGCGACATCGACAAGTAGTGCGGTGCTCGCGGGGATGCCGACGGGCTGGAGCAGCCACCGGAAGTCCCCGAGACCGCCGGGCGCGGTCAGCTCCGCGGCCTCTCCCGCGCGCGTGAGGGCGCGTACGTACGCCGCCGGGTCCTCGGAGGCCAGGGACAGCGGGGGACGGCCACCGCTCACCCCGAGCGCGCCGAGCGCCCTCCGCTGGGTCAGCAGCGCGGCGCCCTCACCCGCGCAGGCGTCCAGCGCCACGTGCGCGGTGATGTCACAGCTGCCGTCCGGCACGGGCGCCGTCTCCCGGCCCGCCCTGAAGCCCGTGAGCGTCCCGAACGGCGGGCGGGTCTGCCGGTCGTGCGCGTAGTCGACGGCGACCGCGAGGCCGCGCTCCAGGGAGGCCACGGCCGCCGCCCACGCCTCGTCCCTGGGGCGGCCGATCTCCGCGCGCACTCCGGGCCCGGCGTCCAGCGGCCACCAGCGCGCCAGCCACGCGGCGTCCGGGCCCTCGACGGGGCCGCCCAGCGCTTCGGTGCCATCGTCGCGTACGAGGACACGGCGCGCTGTTCCGTCGGCGTCCGCCTCGGCGACGTCCACGGGAACGTTGTCCAGCCACTCGTTGGCGAAGAGCAGGCCCGTCACGCCGGCGGGCGGCGCGGGCAGCCACGTGACGCGGGGGTCGAGGCCGGCGGGACGCGCCGCGCGCTCGACCGCGTACGCACGCGCGCGTGCCGCGACACCGGCGGGCAGGGCGGCCAGAACGGCCGTCGTCAGCTCGCCGCGGCCCGCGCCCATGTCCACGAAGGCCACCTCTTCCGGGTGGTCGAGCGCCTCGTCCACCCGGCACAGCAGGCGGGCCACCGCGGCGGCGTACAGGGGCGAGGCGTGCACGGAGGTGCGGAAGTGCCCGGCGGGCCCCTCAGGGCGGCGGTAGAAGCCGTCCGGGCCGTACAGAGCGGCCTCCGTGGCCTCGCGCCAGCCGCGCGGGCCGCCCGTCCCGCCACCGTTGTCGTCGTTCGTCACAGACCGCAGGCTAAGCGGGCCTCCACCTTGGGGAGTACAAGCGATCGACGCGGATCGCACCTCCGGTTGACCCCCGGGTGCCACCGGGCTGCCTACGCTGGGTTACGTGCAGCGCCTCTATGACTTCCTCCGCAGACACCCGACAGGGGTCGACGGCTTCTGGGCCCTCGTCCTGCTCGGGATCTCCGGGCTGGGTCTGGTGTCGATGTCCGACGTGAACGGACACGGGCCGGCCTTCCTGGCGGTCCCGGCGGTCCTCGGCCTGTGCCTGGCGGTCGCGCTGCGCCGACGGGTGCCCGAGCACATGCTGGTCCTCGTCGCCGTCATCGGCGTCTTCCAGCTCGTCTTCGACGTGGAGACGATGCCCGCGAACTTCGCCATGCTTGTGATCATCTACACCGCGGCGGCCGACGGGGCGCTGTGGGCCTCGCGGTTCGCACTGGTGGGCGGCTTGTGCGCGGCGCCGCTTTCGATGATGCGCTGGCCCGAGGCGAACCTCTCGGTCGTCGGCATGATCCTGTTCACGGTCTTCCAGATCGTCCCCTTCGCGCTCGCCTGGGTCCTCGGCGACTCCATCCGCACCCGCCGCGCCTACCTGGCGCAGCTGGAGGAGCGCGCCGACCGGCTGGAGAGGGAGCGCGAGGCGCAGTCGAAGGTCGCGGTGGCGGCCGAGCGGGCCCGCATCGCGCGCGAGCTGCACGACGTCGTCGCGCACAACGTCTCGGTGATGGTGGTGCAGGCCGACGGCGCCGCCTACGTCCTGGACACCGCGCCCGACCAGGCCAAGAAGGCCCTGGAGACCATCTCGGGGACCGGCCGCCAGGCGCTCGCCGAGATGCGCCGCCTGCTCGGCGTGCTGCGCACGGGGGAGCCCGAGGAGGGGTCCGAGTACGTTCCCCAGCCCGATGTCGAGCAGCTCGACGAGCTCATCGAACAGGTGCGCACGGCCGGTCTGCCCGTCGACTTCAAGGTGGAGGGCACCCCGCGCCCGCTGCCCAGCGGCGTGGAGCTCACCGCGTACCGCATCGTGCAGGAGGCGCTCACGAACACCCGCAAGCACGGCGGTGAGAACGCCGGGGCGAGCGTGCGCCTGGTCTACTTCGACGACGGCCTCGGGCTGCTCGTCGAGGACGACGGCAAGGGCGCCCCGCACGAGCTGTACGAGGACGGCGGCGCCGACGGCAGGGGGCACGGCCTGATCGGCATGCGCGAGCGCGTCGGCATGGTCGGCGGCACGCTCGACGCGGGGCCGCGCCCCGGCGGCGGCTTCCGGATCAGCGCGCTGCTGCCCCTCAAACCGGCACACTGAACCCGATCATGTCCACCGATGACACCTGTCACCGGCGGCGCACCCCGCTTCGCCCCCGCAGTGCCCCCGCCTTGACCCTCGCATTGACCCCTGAAGGGACACCATGATGTCGATCCGCGTGATGCTCGTCGACGACCAGGCGCTGCTGCGCACCGGCTTCCGGATGGTCCTCGCCGCGCAGCCGGACATGGAGGTCGTCGCGGAGGCGGGGGACGGCGTCGAGGCCCTTGAGGTGCTGCGTTCGACCAAGGTCGACGTCGTGCTGATGGACGTACGCATGCCGAAACTGGACGGCGTCGAGACGACCCGGCGCGTCTGCCAGGACGCGAACCCGCCCAAGGTGCTGATCCTGACCACCTTCGACCTCGACGAGTACGCCTTCTCGGGGCTGAAGGCGGGCGCCTCCGGCTTCATGCTCAAGGACGTGCCCCCGGGAGAGCTGCTCGCCGCGATCCGCGCCGTGCACAGCGGTGACGCGGTGGTCGCGCCGTCCACCACGCGGCGCCTGCTCGACCGCTTCGCGCCGATGCTGCCGAACGCGGGCGGACAGCCGCAGCACCAGGAGCTGGAGCGCCTCACGAGCCGGGAGCGCGAGGTGATGGTGCTCGTCGCGCAGGGCCTTTCCAACGGCGAGATCGCGGCCCGGCTCGTGCTCTCGGAAGCCACCGTGAAGACCCATGTCGGCCGCATCCTGACCAAGCTGAACCTGCGGGACCGGGTGCAGGTCGTCGTTCTCGCGTACGAGACGGGCCTCGTGCGGGCCGGGGGCGCTTCCTAGCCTCGCGGGGCGCCTCCTGGCGTCGCGGGGGCGCGCCTCCTGGCACCGCGACGGCTGCCTGCCCAGCGCGCGGTGGCTAACGCAGCACGCCTTCGATGAAGTCGCTGCCGAGGCGGGACACCACGCTGATGTCCAGCTGATGCTGCACATAGCGGCCGCGGCGGCGTGTGGTGACCAGGCCCGCCTTCTTCAGGACGGTCAGGTGCCGGGATATCTCCGGGGCGGTCATGCCGTGCGCGTCGGCCAGCTCGCCGGTGGTGTACGACCCGCGCGCGAGGTGCCGGCAGAGCCGCATCCGCACCGGGTGGGCGAGCGCCGACATGCGGCGGGTGAGCTGCTCCACGGTCGGCGGGGCGGTGAGGCCGGTGGTGCTGATCGGGTAGGTGATCGAGGCCTGCCAGCCCTTGCGGTGCAGCACCATGAGGTGCGGCCAGCCCAGACTCGTCGGCACGAGCACCAGGCCGCCCGAACCCGTGGTCGTCCTGCCCTCGCTGATCTTGTCGACGGTGATGAGCTGGGCCTCCTCGTCGAGGGAGACCACCCCGGAGATCGCCTTCAGGGCCTCCGCGAGGCCCTTGCGCCGCAGGAGCTCCGTCTTGTGCCGGGCGTCCGCCGCCAGTTGGTGGCTCAGCCGCGTCCAGGTGTCGGCGAAGAACGCCTCGTCGCAGTCCTCCAGGAGCCCCCGGAGCCAGGCGCGGACGGCCGGCGGGTCGTCCAGCAGACGCTTGGTGAACCGCACCTGGTGGGGGCCGCGCGCGGCGGCCAGGTCCAGCGCGCGCTGCTGCACCGCGGGGTCGGCCAGGAGATTGCGGTCGGGGTCCGAGTACGTCGACTGGCAGGTGAACTCGAGGGCGGCGTCCACGAACTGCTCGTCCGTCAGCTTGTCCAGCTGATCGAGCTCCTCGGCGAGCGTGTCCGCCGGGAGCGCGCTCAGCCCCGGGATGCCGGCGAACGGCGCGAACACGTCCGAGAACGTCGAGCGCCACAGGAAGTCGGCCTCGCACAGGCGGTCCGCCAGGCACGGCTCCAGGCGTGCCGAGACGGCCGTCACCCAGCCCTGGAGCCCCGGGTGGTGGCCCGGCTCCGACAGCGCGTGCAGCGCCATGCCCAGCTCGGCCAGGGGCGAGGGCACGACGTGGATCCGCTCCCGTGACAGGCCGCTGATGTCGATGCTCACGCTCATGACCCCCATGGTGCACCGCGCCACTGACAGCGCGGCCGTCGATTGACGAGCGCCGTCAATCGACGCGACGGGGACGGGCCGGCGGGAGCAATCTGTGGTCATCGCCGGAGCCGCCGAGGTCTCCGGGTCCCTCCCTTCAGCTGTCGCACGGCACCGGGGGATCTCCCGGCCGTGCGATGCCCGATAAACGTCATTTGTCACGAGAGGTGAGATGCCATGAGCGTCACCCAGCAGTACCTGCTCGACTCCTACCGCGCCGCCCAGCACAGCGCGCCGACGCCACCCGCCCCCGGCCTGAACGACTGGCAGGCCGTCCGTGAGGTGCGCGAGTACGGCCGCTTCCGTGCCGTCGTCGACGAACGCCCCGCCCACGGCGGACTCCGCGCCGCGCTGGCCCGGCTCGCCCGCGGCGGACGCCTCAGCGGGGGATCCGTCGCACGAACTCCGCGACCGCTTCCTTGACGTCGTCGGCCGTCCAGCCGAGCCCCTCCTCGGTCACGGTGATCTCCGTGACCGAGAGGCCGGGCGGCCCGTCCGCGAACCAGCGGCCGAACAGCAGGGTCCTCGTCTCCTCGGCCTGCCCGAGCGAGGCCTCGTCCAGCACGTCGGGCGCGTACGGCAGCCATACCTGGAACTGGTGCGTGTGCGGCCGCTCCGGGTGTACGCGGGACCAGGGCACCCCGGCGGCCGTGAACCCTTCGCGCAGCGCCTCGGCGACCACGCGCGCGTGGGCGACGTACTCGGGCAGCCGCGGCAGGACGCGCTTCAGGCCCAGCAGGGCGGAGACAGCGGCGGGGAACTGCTGGAACAGCTGCCCTCCGTACCGGTGGCGCCACACCCGCGCCTCCTCGACGAGCGTGCCGGGCCCGGCCAGCGCGGCGCCGCTCAGCCCTTCGAGGGACTTGTAGAACGACACGTACACGGTGTCCGCCAGGCCCGCGATCTCCGTGAGGGGACGGCCGAAGTGCGGCGTGCACTCCCACAGGCGGGCACCGTCGACATGCACGACCGCGTCCCGTTCCCGCGCCGCCTCCACGACGGCTTCGAGCTCCTCCCACGTCGGCAGCACGAAACCCGCGTCCCGGAGCGGCAGTTCGAGCATCAGTGTCCCGAAGGGCTCCGGAAAGTCCCGCACCTCGTCGGCCGTGGGCAGGCGCGGCTCGTCCGTGGGGTGCACGGTGCGCAGTCCGCTGACCGCGGAGAGGGCGCCGCCCTCGTGGACTTCCGGGTGAGCCCTGGGGTGCAGCGCCACGGTCGCGTTCCCGGTGCGGCCCGCCCAGCAGCGCAGGGCCACCTGCTGGGCCATCGTGCCGGTCGGGAAGAAGACGGCCGCCTCCTTGCCGAGCAGACGCGCGACCTCCTCCTCCAGCGCGGCGACGACGCCGTCGCCGTAGACGTCCGTGGCGTCGTCCGCACCGACCACCTCGTCAGCGGCCGCCGCCAGCGCCGAGAAGCGGTCGGTGAGGGGGATGTGGAGAGGGGAGCGGTGCAGGGTCCGGGCGGCACCGCGGGCCGCCGCCACGCGCCTCGCCCGGCTGCCTGGCTCCCGGTCCGCCGGGTGGTCGTCGGGCGGTGTCTGTTCCATGTCGTTCGCCGTCATCCCCCGAGCATGACCCGGCCGCCGCCGCCGGTCATATGAATTGCCCCGGCCTGTGGACAGCGAAAGACGCGGCGCGGGGCAATCGCGTTAGCATGACGAGAAATCGTCCGGTACCCCGAGCGGACTGGAACGGAAGGCGTCATCGCGTGAACGCATCGCATCAGCCGGACCCGCGGGAGCGCCCCGCGAGGCTCACGGTGGGAGTCGTGGGGGCGGGCCGCGTCGGCCCCGCGCTCGCCGCGTCCCTCCAGCTCGCCGGGCACCGTCCGGTGGCCGCCTCGGGGGTGTCCGACACCTCCGTGCGCCGGGCCGCCCTCATGCTGCCCGACGTCCCCCTCGTCCCCGTGGCCGAGGTCCTCGAACGCGCCGACCTGGTGCTCCTGACCGTGCCCGACGACGCCCTGCCGGACCTGGTCGAAGGCCTCGCGGAGACCGGCGCGGTGCGCCCGGGCCAGCTCCTCGTGCACACCTCCGGGCGGTACGGCACCAAGGTCCTCGAACCCGCCCTGCGCGCCGGTGCCCTGCCGCTGGCGCTGCACCCCGCCATGACGTTCACCGGCACCCCCGTGGACGTGCAGCGCCTGGCCGGGTGCTCGTTCGGCGTGACCGCCCCCGAGGAGCTGCGGCTGGCCGCCGAGGCCCTGGTCATCGAGATGGGCGGCGAGCCCGAGTGGATCGCCGAGGAGAACCGCCCGCTCTACCACGCCGCGCTCGCCCTCGGCGCGAACCACCTGGTCACCCTGGTCGCCGAGTCCATGGACCTGCTGCGCGACGCGGGCGTCGAGGCCCCCGACCGGATGCTCGGCCCGCTGCTCGGCGCCGCCCTGGACAACGCCCTGCGCTCGGGCGACGCGGCGCTCACCGGCCCCGTGGCGCGCGGTGACGCGGGCACGGTCGCCGCGCACGTCGCCGAGCTGCGCAAGCACGCCCCGCAGACCGTCGCCGGCTACCTCGCGATGGCCCGCGCCACCGCCGACCGCGCCCTCGCCCACGGCCTGCTCAAGCCGGAGCTCGCCGAGGACCTCCTCGGCGTCCTGGCCAACGGTGCGGGCGGCACCAGCGGAAGCGGCACCGAAGGAGGCCCCCGATGACCGGCACGCACGGCACGCACAGCACCCCCGTCACCCTCCTGCATACCGCCGAGGCCCTGCGCGCCCGCGCGCGGGACGGCCGCCGGGCCGTCGTCATGACCATGGGCGCCCTGCACGACGGACATGCCTCGCTGATCCGCGCCGCCCGCCGCGCCGCGGGCCCCGACGGCGAGGTCGTCGTCACGGTCTTCGTGAACCCCCTCCAGTTCGGGGCGGGCGAGGACCTCGACCGCTATCCCCGCACCCTCGACGCCGACGTGAAGATCGCCGAGCAGGCGGGCGCGGACGCCGTGTTCGCCCCCGCCGTGGACGAGGTCTACCCGGGCGGCGAGCCCCAGGTCCGCGTCAGCGCGGGACCCATGGGCACGGTCCTCGAAGGCGCCACCCGCCCCGGGCACTTCGACGGCATGCTCACCGTCGTCGCCAAGCTGCTGCACCTCACCGGTCCCGACGTGGCGCTGTTCGGGCAGAAGGACGCCCAGCAGCTCGCCCTGATCCGCCGCATGGTCCGCGACCTCGACTTCCCCGTGGAGATCGTCGGCGTCCCCACCGTCCGCGAGGACGACGGCCTGGCCCTCTCCAGCCGCAACCGCTACCTCTCGCCGGAGGAGCGGCGCACCGCCCTCGCCCTCTCCCGGGCGCTCTTCGCGGGCCGCGACGGGCTTGCCGCCAGGGAGGCGCTGCGCGCCCGCGCCGCCAGCGCGCCCGCCACGCGCGCGCGTGCCGACGCCC
>NZ_JAFEXF010000179.1 GCF_016905445.1 Streptomyces sp. G44 | reverse complement strand
CCCCCCGCCGCGCGCCCGCGCCCGGCGGGTCGTCGCCGTGGCGGCCGGGGCGCCGGCCTCCGCCGGGGGGGGGGCGCCCGCCGTCCTGGCCGCCTCCGGCCGCCTGAGCGACCCGCAGAGCCTCGTCACCCTCGCCGAGCAGACCCAGCAGGCCGTCTCCCTCAGCCACTCGCTCGCCGACGAGCGCGACGAGGTCACCTCCTTCATCGCCGCCGGCCGCCCCGGCGGCAAGGGCCTGTCCGAGAGCCGCAGCGCCCGCGTGGACCGGCAGATCGACGAGCTGCGCGGCGCCGACGCCCCCGCCGGGCTGCGCGACGACCTCGCCGACGTGGCCGCCGTGCGCCGTGCCGCGCTCACCGGCAAGAGCACCGCCCTCGAAGCGCACGAGGCGTACACGAAGGTCATCACCGAACTCCACGGCCTCACCCGCGACCTGGCCGAGCGGCTGCCGCCGGAGGCCAACAAGGGCGCCCTCGCCCTCGCCGACCTCGACCACGCCGTCGAGCAGGCCGCCGCGGCCCGCGGCCTGCTCCTCGCCGCCCTCGCCGTACGGCCCTCCTCGTCCACGTCCGCCACCGTCGACCCGGTCACGGGCCTGCCGGCCGCCGGCGCGGGCGAAGCACCGGCCGACGGCAAGCGCCGCGACGGCCTGAGCGCCGCCGCCCAGCAGGCCCACCTGCGCGAGAAGGCCGCGCTCGCCGACTTCCGTGACGCCGCCGACGACCCGGCCCGCGCCACGTACGAGTCGACCGTCACGGGCCCCGAGGTCGGCACCGCGGAGAAGTACCTCGCCCGGCTGACCGACCAGCCCACGCTCTCCACCGCCGAGCGGGACCTCGACCCCAAGAAGGTCGACGCCGCGCTCTCCGCCCGCATCGAGACGATGCGCGGCGCCGAGTCCGCGCTCGGCGTCGAGCGCACCAAGCACCTCGCCCGGCTGCGCGACGACGACGTCACGGCGCTGGAGATCCGGATCGCGCTCGTCGGCGTCTGCCTGCTCGCGGCGGTCGGCGTCTCCATGGCGATGGCCCGCTCGCTGACCCGTCCGCTGGCCGTCCTGCGCCGCGGTTCGGCCCGCCTCGCCACCGAGCCCGCGCCCCAGGAGCCGATCCGCTTCACCGGCCGCGACGACGAGTTCGCCCAGGTGGTCCGCTCCGTCAACGCCCTGCACGGCCACGCCGCCGCCCTCACCGAGCGCCTGACCACCCTCGAAGCGGACCGCAAGCACCTCATCGGCAAGCGCCAGGCCATGGCCGACGAGCGCGAGGCCCTGCGCGCCGAACTGGCCGAGGCCTCGGCGCACCTGGACCGCGTGCGCCAGTCCATCCACGGCACCTTCGTCAACCTGGCCCTGCGCACCCTCGGCCTGGTCGAGCGCCAGCTCGCCGTCATCGAGAACCTTGAGGACCGCGAGCAGGACCCCGACCGCCTCGCCACGCTCTTCAAGCTCGACCACTTCGCCACGGTCATGCGCCGCCACAGCGAGAACCTCCTGGTCCTCGCGGGCGCCGAGCACGGCCACCAGCATCCCGGCCCGGTCCCGCTCGTCGACGTGGTGCGCGCCGCCGTCTCCGAGATCGAGCGGTACGAGCGGGTGCGCATCGCCACGCTGCCGCCGCACGCGCACATCGCGGGCTTCGCCGCGGACGACATCAGCCACCTCACGGCCGAACTCCTGGAGAACGCCACCTCGTTCTCGCCGCCGGACGCCTCCGTCGAGGTCTCAGGGTGGCTCCTGGAGAGCGGCGAGGTCATGCTCTCCGTCCAGGACGAGGGCATCGGTGTCACCAAGGACCGCATGGCCGAGCTGAACGCGCGCCTCGCGGACTTCGACCCCGACGCGGCGTACGACCAGGAGAGCGGGGACGGCCTCGGCCTCGGCCTGTACGTCGTCGCCCGGCTCGCGGCGCGGCACGGCGCGCGGGTGCGGCTGCGGGAGCAGAAGCAGGGCGGCGTCGCGGCGGTCGTGGTGCTGCCCAAGCCGATCCTGGCGCAGCCGCCCTCGACGGCCGCGGTGGTCCCGCCACCGCGGAACGGCGAGCCCGTGCTGCACCTGCCCGGCTCGGAGGCCGAGGCCAACTCGAACGTCCTGCCGGGCCGGTCGACCGGCCCGGCGGCCGCCCCCGGCGAGGACCCGCTGATCACGGCGGCCGAGCGGACGCTGGAGACGGCCCTGCCGCAGCCGGCGGAGGAGTCCGCGAAGGAGTCCGCCGAGGAGGCCGCGGACGAGGCCACGGACGATTCCGCGGGCCAGGACTCGCCGGAGCCGGAGCCGGAGCCCGCTCACGAGTCGGCCCCCGCGCCGGCCCCGTCCGCCGAGACCACCATGGAGCTGATCGCCCCGCCCGCGCCGGAAGCGGAGCCCGCGCCGGAAGCGAAGCCCGCGCCAGAAGCGGAGCCCGCGCCGGAAGCGCACTCCGCGCCCGACGCCGACGCCGAGGCCGCCGAGCCCGACCCCGGCCCCAAGTGGGAGCGCGTCACCGACAAGGGGCTGCCCAAGCGCACCCCGAAGATCACCGCGCCCGCGAGCGCCGCGCCCCAGCCGCGTGGCTCCGTGGACGCCGAAGCGCTCCGCCGCCGCCTCGGCGGCTTCCACCAGGGCGCGCAGAGCGGCCGCCGGGACGTGGAGGCCGAACTGGCCGCCGAGGATGACCCGGCGCCGGAGCCGTCGGCCCACCCGTCCGCAGCGGTGGGGCACGACGAACGTAACGAAAAGACCGCAAACGCCGCAGACGTAATGGGGGACTCAGTCGAGGAGGCAAGCAGTTGACTGCGCCCATGCGCACGCCCAGTTCTTCCGCCGGACCCGCCACTCCCGCGCCGCACGGCCTGAGCAGTGAAGCCCGCAACCTGCACTGGCTGCTCACGAACCTCGTGGAGGAGGTGCCCGGGATCCTCTCCGTCGCGGTGGTCTCCTCCGACGGACTGCTGCTGCTCTCCTCCGACCCGGGGCGCAACGCCGAGCGCCCCGCCGCGCGGACCGGCGGCCCCAGGGGTTCCAGCGCCGACCTGGCCACCATCGTCTCGGGGCTCGGCTCCCTGACCATCGGCGCCGCCAAGCTGATGGACGGCGGAGGGGTCAAGCAGACCGTGGTCGCGATGGCGGAGGGCAGCCTCTTCGTCATGTCGATCAGCGACGGCTCGCTGCTCGGCGTGCACGCCACCCCGGACTGCGACATGAGCGTCGTCGCGTACCACATGGCGCTCTTCGTCGGCCGCGCCGGGCACGTCCTCACCCCCGAACTCCGCAGCGAGCTGCGCAAGTCGAGGGAGAGCGCCCGATGAGCGGCGGCAACCGCGGCAGCCGCGGCACCACGCCCAAGCTGCCGCAGCGCGGCGGCGACCGGAAGCCCGCCCGGGTGCGCCCTTACTCCCTCACCGGCGGCCGGACCCGGTTCGGCCACGTCCTGCTCGTCGAGACCTTCGTGGCGAGCAACCCCGAGCTCGAAGCGGCCGAGGAGCGGCGCGAACTGCCCAAGGGCGACCTCTCCACCCGCGTGCTGCCGGAGATGCGCGCGATCGTCGAGATCTGCCGCCGCATGCGCACGGTCGCGGAGATCGCGGCCCTCCTCAAGATGCCGCTCGGCGTGGTCCGCGTACTCCTCAGCGACCTCGCCGACCAGGGAAAGATCCGCGTGTACGGTACGGGCCACGGCCCGGGCAAGCCCGACCGCGCACTGCTGGAAAGGGTGCTGAGTGGACTCCGCCGTCTCTGAACTCGTCGAGGACGAGGGTCAGTTGCAGCCCTGGCAGACGGACAGGTCACGCGCCCCGATCGCCACGAAGATCGTGGTGGCGGGCGGCTTCGGCGTGGGCAAGACGACGCTGGTGACCGCCGTCTCCGAGATCACGCCCCTCCAGACGGAGGCGCTGATGACGCAGGCGAGCGCCGGCACCGACGATCTGAGCGGCACGCCGGACAAGACGACCACCACGGTCGCCATGGACTTCGGCCGCATCACGCTCGACGACGACCTGGTGCTGTACCTCTTCGGCACGCCGGGGCAGCAGCGCTTCTGGTTCATGTGGGACGACCTGGTGCGCGGCGCGATCGGCGCCGTCGTGCTCGCCGACACCCGCCGCCTGTCCGACTGCTTCCCCGCACTCGACTACTTCGAGAGCTGCGGGCTGCCGTACATCGTGGCCGTCAACCACTTCGACGGCAGCGAGAGGTTCGAGGTCGCCGACGTACGCGAGGCCCTGACGGTGCCGCCGCACATACCCGTGCTGATCATGGACGCGCGGCAGCGGATCTCGGTCATCGAATCCCTGCTCGCCCTGGTGGGCCACGCGCTGGACGCCACCCCCGAGTAGCCGACGCCACCCCTCACAGCCTCAGCCTCTTCGAGCACGTACGTAGGAGAAGTGCCCCCATGCGGAAGATACTTGTCGTAGGAGCCGGTCAGTCCGGGCTCCAGATCGCCCTCGGACTCCAGGCGCAGGGGTACGAGGTCACGCTGATGTCGAACCGCACGGCGGACGAGATCCGCTCCGGGCGGGTCATGTCGACCCAGTGCATGTTCCACACGGCGCTCCAGCACGAGCGCGACATCCAGGCGAACTTCTGGGAGTCGCAGGCCCCGAGGATCGAGGGCCTCGGCGTCTCGGTCGCCGGACCCGACGGCTCCCGCGTCATCGACTGGGTCGGCAAGCTCGACGGGTACGCCCAGTCCGTCGACCAGCGCGTGAAGATGGCGGGCTGGATGGAGACGTTCGCCCAGCGCGGCGGCCAGCTCGTCATCCACGGCGCGGCGGTCTCCGACCTCGACTACTTCTCCCGCGCCTACGACCTGGTGCTCGTCTCGGCGGGCAAGGGCGAGCTGGTGTCGATGTTCGAACGCGACGCGTCCCGCTCCCCGTTCACCGAGCCGCAGCGCGCGCTGTCGGTCGCGTACGTCCACGGGCTCGGCCCGCGCCCCGAGCACCCCGAGTTCGACGCGGTGCGCTGCAACCTCGTGCCCGGCGTCGGCGAGCTGTTCGTCATGCCGACCCTCACCACCTCCGGCCGCGCCGACATCCTCTTCTGGGAGGGCGTCCCGGGCGGACCCCTCGACGTCTTCCAGGGCGTCAAGGACCCGAGCGAGCACCTGGCGCTCACCCTCGAACTCCTGGAGAAGTACCTGCCCTGGGAGTACGCGCGCGCCACCAAGGTCGAGCTGACCGACGCGGGCGGCACGCTGGCCGGGCGGTACGCCCCCACGGTCCGCAAGCCCATCGGGCGGCTGCCCGGCGGCGGCGCGGTCCTCGGTGTCGCGGACGTCGTCGTCGCCAACGACCCGATCACCGGGCAGGGCTCCAACTCGGCGGCCAAGTGCGCCGCCTCGTACATCTCCTCGATCGTCGAACACGGCGACAGGCCGTTCGACGAGGCCTGGATGCAGTCGGCGTTCGACCGCTACTGGGACACCGCGCAGTGGGTCACCAAGTGGACCAACGCGATGCTGGGCGCCCCGCCCGAGCACGTCCTGAACATCCTCGGCGCGGCGGGGCAGCTCCAGCCGGTCGCCGACCGGTTCGCGAACGGCTTCAACGACCCGTCCGACTTCGAGAACTTCTTCTACGACCCGGACAAGGCCGCCGCCTACCTGGAGTCGGTCGCGCCCGGCGCCTGATCACCGCTGTACCCCAGGTCGCTGCCCGAGGTCGCCCCCTCGGGCAGCTTCGGCGGGGTGTAGCCGCGCATCGGGCGGCTGCCGGGGTCGGGCCGCACCGCGCCGAGGACGGGGTTCGCCGCGATCGGGGACACCTTGACGCGGGCGCCGGGGCGCGGCGCCTGCACGACCATCCCGTCGCCCAGGTACATCGCCACGTGCGTGGCCTGCGGGAAGTAGACGACGAGGTCGCCGGGGCGCAGCTGCGACAGCGGGATACGGCGCAGCTTCGCCCACTGCTCCTGGCTGGTCCGGGGGATCGCGCGGCCCGCGTGCCGCCACGCCTCGTACGTCAGCCCCGAGCAGTCGTACGCGTCCGGGCCCTCGGCGCCCCACTCGTACGGCAGCCCGATCTGGCGCACCGCGAAGTCGAGGGCCTTCTCCCCCCGCCGTGAGGGCGCGCGCGTGGCCGGGCTGCCGCCGAGGGCGCCGGACGCCACGAACTCCTCCTGGGCGCGGGCCGTCCCCGCGTCCTCCGCCGCCCGCAGCGCGGCGAGCTGCTCGGGGGTGAGCGCGGCGAGGAGTTCGTGGACCTCCTTGAGCTGCCCGCTCACCTCGTCCCGCTGCTTCTTCTGCCGGGCGGCCAGGGCGCTCCGGGCGGCCAGGGCCCGCCGGGCCGCGTCCGCCAGCTCCTGGGCCCTCTTCTCGCCGCCGCTCAGCCGCTGGATGGTGGCGGCCCGCCCGGCGGCGACCCGGTGCAGGACGTGGCCCTGGTCGAGGGCGCGCTGCGGGTCGCGGGCGAGCAGCAGGCGTACGTAGGGGGAGAGGCCGGTGGCGCCCTGGTACTGCTGGCGGGCGAAGCGGCCCGCGTCGCCCCGGCTGTCGCGCAGCGAGGCGCGCGCCCGGTTCAGCTTCCGGTTCAGCTCCGCCGCCTTGGCGCGTTGCTTTTCGAGCTGTTCCTCCGTGGCGTTGTAGGTCTCCGTGGCCTCCTCGGCGGCCCGGTAGCGCTCCTGAAGTTCCGTCAGCAGGGCGCTGACGGAGCGGTCCTGCGGGCCGGGGACCGCGTGGGCGGGCAGTGCGGTCGTGCACAGGGCGCCCAGGGCGGCGCCCGTGCAGATCCAGCGCAGCAGCCGTGCTGACACGTCATCACCTCCGGTGCGGGGGCGGGACTTCCGCCGCGCATCGTGAGCGTGAGGGGTCAGCGGGGGGTGCGCCTCCCGGGGGTGGGCGGTCGGCGCAATGGGGCCACTCGTACGGGGGGTGGCGGCGTGGGGGGTTGCGCGGGAGCCGCGGGCGGGTGCGCTCGGCGGCTCCTACCTGCCGCCCGGCTTCGACCACGGCCACTTCGGGCCGCCGTCCTTGTCGCCGTCCGGGTCGTACTCGTACCGCCACTTCGGGGTGAGGGCGAGGCGGCGGCCGGGTTCCGCGGGGGTACGGCGGTAGACCAGGACCGTCGGGGGGCCGCCGGCGTCGTCGGGGACGGGCACGCGGTAGACCTTCGGCGGGTGTCCGGTCGGCCCGAGCAGGACCGGGAGCACGCGGCCGTCCAGGGGGCCACCCACGAAGGGGGTCTCTTCGCTCTTCACGCCACCAGTGTCACACCACGGCCGTCACGGGCCGTCACAGCAGGTGGGCCGCGTCGGCGACCACCGGAAGCACGCGCCGCGCGAGGCCGCCCACCGGGCCCTCCGCCGTCTCCAAATCCAGTGCCCACCGCACGACGCGCGCCGTCTGCGGGTCCCGGCCCGCCGTCGTCACGAGCACCGCCATGAACTGTTCGACGAGCATGTCCCGCAGCTCGTCCAGCGGCGGCTGCTTCTCCTCGTCGAGCCAGATCAGCGAGGCCGCCTCCACCGCGGTGATCCACATCCGCACGGTCATCCGCAGCCGCGGCCCCGGCTCCGGCACGTCCAGGTGGGCGAGGATGTGCTCGGCGGCGGCCCTGCGCACGCCGTCCACTATCGCGGTGGTCCGGGAGGTCTCCACCACGTTGCCGCCCCGGAGCAGCGCGCTGAACCCCGTGTCGTGCTCGTCGACGAACGCGAGGTACCGGTCGAGCGCCCGGGAGAGCCGCTGGGCGAGCGGGCCCCGCGGGGGCTCGGCGAAGCACTGCTCCAGCTCGTCGGCGGCCGACCGCAGCGCGGCCTCGTACAACTGCTGCTTGCCGCCCGGGAAGTAGCGGTACACGAGCGGCCGGGAGACCCCCGCCGCCTCGGCCACGTCGTCGAGGCCGACCTCGTCGGGCGCGCGGTGCGCGAAGAGGGAGAGCGCGGACTCCAGGAGCTGCCGCCGCCGCGCCTCGACGCTCAGGCGGCGGTACGCGGGAGTGGTGGCTGGCGAGGTCATGTCCCGCAGCGTAACCGCCGGGTCTCCCCCGGGGGTTGCGGGGAGCGGCGCGATCACCCGCACGTGACGTGGGTGGCGCGGGGCTAGGCCAGCAGCCCCGACGACTTCCAGAGCCGCCGCCCGGCCCCCCGCATCACTCCTATGTCGTCCAGGAAATCGGTGAGCCGCTTCGCCCCGGTCTGCATGACCTCCCTGCGGTGTCCGCTCGCCTTCACCTGCGCCACGGCCTCGCGGCGGTCGAGCCCGACGTCCGAGTAGACCTTGGGGTTCACGAAGGCGAGCGAGAAGACCCGCGCGGCCTCGCCGCAGCTCAGCCGGGTCAGCTCCCGCTCCCAGCGCGGCGCGGTCACCATCTGGCGCCGCAGCTCCTCGCGGGCGTACCGGACGTGGCGCGCCTCCTCGACGACGTGGATGCGGGTCACGCCGCGCACGATGGTCTGGACGCGCTCGTCCGGGAAGGTGAGCCGCTGCATCCAGTCGAGGATCTCCTCGCCCAGGAGCGTGCAGGCGAAGGAGCCGGGCGTGGTGGAGACGGTCTTGAGTATGCGCGCGAGGTTGTGGTTGAGGCGCGTGACGGGGTACGTCGGCGCCCCGCCCTTCTCGATCATGCGCGCGAACATCATGGAGTGCCGGCACTCGTCGGCTATCTCCGTCAGCGCGTACCGTACGTGCGCGCTGGTCACCGACTTGTCGTAGATGTGCCGCACGAGCAGCTGCATGAGGATGATCTCGAACCAGATGCCGAGCGAGGCGAGGGCGGCGGCCTCGTGCCGGGCCAGGTCCATCCGCTGTTCCTCGGACATCCTCTTCCACAGCGGCGTGCCGTAGAGCGAGACGAGCTCCGGCGGCCAGAACCACTTGCCCTCCTCGACGGGGGCGTCCCAGTCGAGTTCCCTGTCGGGGTCGAAGGAGTGCTTGGCGGAGGACTCCAGGAGCCGGAGGGCCACCTGCTCCCGGTCCTTGAGCAGTCCGAGCGCGTCCCGCAGGCCCTGGAGGGAGACGTCTTCCGTCACGGTCGTCATGACTGTTCCTGCCTTGTCGCGGGTTACCGGCGGTAGTACCGGCGGTCATCCACTTATGAGACTGCTTGTCAGCAAGGCCGTCAATCCCTTGCGCACGACTTGTTGACCCGTTGTCCAGCAGCGTGTGAGCCTGCCCCTATGTCGACGCACGAGCTTTACACCAGGTCCCCCGGTGAGCCCGACTGGCAGGTGCCGTCGGCCGGTTCGGCTCGTTTCAGCTGGGAGTACGACGAGGGACGCGAGCGGCTCCTCGCCCTGTACCAGAAGGGCAAGGACAAGCAGTGGGACGGCGCCAGGCGCATCGACTGGGACCTGGAGGTCGACCCGCTCGACCCTCTCGGCACCCCCGACGAGTCGCTGTCGCTGTACGGCACGCCCCACTGGGCCAAGCTGACCGAGAAGGACAAGGGCGAACTGCGCAAGCACTACGCCTCCTGGCAGTTCAGCCAGTTCCTCCACGGCGAGCAGGGCGCGATGGTGTGCGCGGCGCGCATCGTCGAGTCGGCGCCCGACCTGGACGCGAAGTTCTACTCCGCGACCCAGACCATGGACGAGGCGCGGCACGCCGAGATCTACGGCCGCTTCCTGCACGAGAAGGTCGGGATGCTCTACCCGATCAACGACAACCTCCAGGCGCTCCTCGGCGACACCCTGCGCGACTCCCGCTGGGACATGCCCTACCTCGGCATGCAGGTCCTCATCGAGGGACTGGCGCTGGCCGCCTTCGGCATGATCCGCGACACCACCGACAAGCCCCTGCCCAAGCAGATACTCGCGTACGTCATGCAGGACGAGGCCCGCCATGTCGCCTTCGGGCGGATGGCGCTGCGCGACCACTACAAGCAGCTCACCGACGCGGAGCTGCGCGAGCGCGAGGACTTCGTCATCGAGGGCTGCTACCTGATGCGCGACCGGCTGCGCGGTGTCGAGGTCCTGGAGAACCTCGGCATCCCCAAGGCGCAGGCCGAGGAGTACAGCGAGCAGTCCGAGTTCCTCGCCCTCTTCCGGAAGCTGCTCTTCAGCCGCATCGTCCCATGCGTCAAGGACATCGGCCTGTGGGGCAAGCGGCTCCAGCAGGCCTATGTGGACATGGGCGTCTTCGAACTGGGCGACGCGAACCTCGACCAGCTCATGGCCCAGGACGAGGAGATCGCCGAGAAGCTGGACGCGGAGCGCTTCGCCGCCGAGGAGGAGGAGCGCGTGGCGGAGGTGGAGGACGCGATCGCGGCGGGCGGGAGCGCCTGAGCCGGCCGGGGTCAGAGCCCGTCCCTCCGCGCGGACTTCAGCGCCGCCCCCATCACCGCCTTCGCGACGGGGGCCGCGCTGCCGCCGCCGCTGATGTCGCCGCGGTCCGCCGACGCGTCCTCGACGACCACCGCCACCGCCACCGACGGCTCCGGCTCCCGCGGGCCCTGCGCCCAGGCGACGAACCAGGCGTACGGCGTGCCGGAGTTGCCGATGCCGTGCTGGGCGGTGCCCGTCTTGCCGCCCACCGTCGCCCCCGGCACGGCCGCGTTGGCGCCGGTGCCCTTCTCGACGACCTGCGTCATCATCTCGCGCAGCCGCGCCGCCGTGCCCGGGTTCATCGCCTGCCGCAGGGTCCGCGGGCCCGAGGCGGTCACCACGTCACCGTCGTCCGTGGTCGTCCTCTCCACCAGGTAGGGCGCCTTGAGGAAGCCGCCGTTGGCGACGGCCGCCGCGACCAGCGCCATGTGCAGGGGCGTCGCCCGGGTCTCGTACTGGCCGATGGAGGAGAGCGCGAGCTGCGCCTTGTCCAGGGACGTGTCGAAACGGCTGGGGGAGACGGGCGAGGGGATGCGCGCCACGCTGCCGTCGAAGCCGAGCTTCCGCGCGGTCTCCACCATCGGGCCCCGCCCGGTGTCGACGCCGAGCTTCGCGAAGACCGTGTTGCAGGACCACCGGAAGGCGAACCGCAGCGAGGCGTCGGCGCAGCCCTCCACCTCGTTGGTCAGCCGCGTGAGCGTGCCCGGCAGGGTGTAGGGGTCGGGGGACCTCGTCGGCGCGTCCGGGTCCGTCACCGCCCCCGAGTCCAGCGCGGCGGCGGCCGTCACCACCTTGAACGTCGAGCCGGGCGGATACGTCTGGCGGATCGCGCGGTTCAGCATCGGCTTCTCGGACGCGCCGTTCAGCCGCACCCACGCCTTCGCCACCGCCCGGCCGTTCCCGGAGAGCCGCTCGGGGTCGTAGCTGGGCGTGCTGACCAGCGCCAGGATCTTCCCGGTGGACGGCTCGACCGCCGCCACGGCGCCCCGCTTGCCGCCGAGCCCGGAGAAGGCGGCCCGCTGCACCGCCGCCTTGATGGTGGTCTCCACCATGCCACCGGGGCTTCGCGCCCGCGTGAGGTCGTTCCACAGGGGGAGCGGGGCGAGCATCGGGTCGGTGCCGGAGAGGACGCCGTCCTCGGCGTTCTCCAGGAAGGCCGTGCCGTACACCTGCGAGGCGAAGCCGGTGACCGGGGCGTACAGCGGCCCGTTGTGGTACGTGCGTTCGTACCGCAGCTGCTCCCCGGTGTCCTTGGAGCCGGTGATCGCGCGCCCGTCGACCAGGATGTCGCCGCGCGGCTGCTCGAAGCGGGCGATGGCCCGGCGCCGGTTGGCGGAGTTGCCGTCCAGGGACGCGGAGTCGACGACCTGGACGCGGCTGGCGTTGACGAGCAGGGCGAGCAGCAGCAGTGCGCAGAAGGCGGAGGCGTGCCTGATGTACCGGGTCACCGGGAGTCCTCGCCGACGGGCTGGGCGCGGGCCGAGTCGCTGAGCCGGATGAGCAGCGCCACGATGAGCCAGTTGGTGACGACCGACGAACCGCCCTGCGCGAGGAACGGCATCGCCATGCCGGTGAGCGGGATGAGCCCCGTGACGCCGCCGGCGATCACGAAGACCTGGAGCGCGATGATGGAGGCGAGCCCGATGGCGAGCAGCCGCCCGAAGGGGTCCCGCACCGCGAGGCCCGCGCGGTAGCCGCGCTCGACGAGCAGGGCGTAGAGCAGGAAGATCGCGCCGAGTCCGGCGAGGCCCAGCTCCTCGCCCGCCGTGGCCAGGATGAAGTCGGACTTCGCGGCGAAGCCGATGAGGATGGAGTGGCCGAGCCCGAGCCCGGTGCCGAGCATCCCGCCGGCCGCGAAGGCGAAGAGGGACTGGGCGAGCTGGTTCGGGCCCTCGCCCGCGTCGATGGAGGCGAACGGGTGCAGCCAGTCCTGGACGCGGCTGTGCACGTGCGGTTCGAGCGAGCCGACCGCGAACGCGCCGAGCGCGGCGAGCAGCAGGCCGACCGCGATCCAGCCGGTGCGGCCCGTGGCGACGTACAGCAGGATGACGAAGAGCCCGAAGAAGAGCAGCGAGGTGCCGAGGTCGCGCTCCAGGACGAGGACGCCGACGCTCAGCAGCCAGATCGCGACGATCGGGCCGAGGACGCGGCCGGTGGGCAGCTGGAGGCGCCGGAACCGCCACAGGGTGCGGCCCGTGCAGGCGAGCGCGTTGCGGTTGGCGGCGAGGTAGCTGGCGAAGAAGAGCGCGAGCAGGACCTTGGCGAACTCGCCCGGCTGGATGGAGAGGCCGCCGAGCCTGATCCAGATGCGGGCGCCGTTCACGGCGGGGAAGAAGATCGGCACGATCATCAGGAGCAGCGCGGTGACCACCGAGAGGTAGGCGTACCGCTGGAGCACGCGGTGGTCGCGCAGGGCGAGCACGGCGGTGATGAACAGCGCCACGCCGACGGTCGACCAGACCAGCTGCGCGGGCGCGGCCTCGTCGTGCGGGGTCTCCAGGTCGAGGCGGTAGATGAGCACCAGGCCGAGGCCGTTGAGGAGCACCGCGATGGGCAGCAGCAGCGGATCGGCGTACGGGGCGCGGAGGCGGACGGCGAGGTGCGCGAGGAGGGCGAGCACGCCGAGCCCGGCGCCGTAACCGGCGGCGCCGGGCGGGACGGTGCCGTTCTGCGCGAGACCGACGGCGCAGTAGCCGTACACGCAGAGCAGGACGGCGACGACGAGCAGGACGAGCTCCGTGCCGCGGCGCCGGGGGACGCGGACGGCGGGGACCGCGGGGGACGCGGTGCCCACTGCTGTTCCGGTCATGCCGGGAACGTAGCAAGCAACCTGCCCAGAAGTCTGCTTATGCCGTATATGTCGACTCCGCCGACTCCGCCGCCCGCGCCGCCTGCGCCGACCATGCCGACTGCCTGGCCGTGGCCGTGGCCGTGCGGGGTGTCGCGGTGTCAGCACCAGCGCGGGTTCTTCCCGATGGTGGCGATGTAGTTCGCGGAGCCCCAGGCCCAGGTCCCGTCGGTGAGCAGGTACCAGTGGTTGGTGCGGCCCACGCGGTCGCCCTTGGTCTTGCAGTAGATGGTGACGACCTTGCCGTGGGGCTCGGTGCGGACCACGCGGCTGCCGCGGTGGGGCGAGTCGCGGAGCAGCAGGCCGCTCTTGGCGGTCACGCGGCCCTTGTAGACGGGTGCCTTGTAGTCGGTGACGGGTGTTCTGCGGTCGGCGGCGGGTGTCTTGTGGCCGGCGGCCGGCGCTTTGCGGTCGGCGGCCGGTGCTTTGCGGTCGGGGTCGTCCAGCGCGGCGGCGGGGCCGGACAGGCCGAGCGCGGCGAGGGCGCCGGTGGCGGCGAGTACGCCGAGCCGGGTGGTCGTGGTCCGCAGGGACATGGAGCCTCCTCGGGGGAACGGGGGGACGAGCGGCTTCTGACGGGTGCACAGAAGCCGCATGTCACAGTAGAAAGGGCACTCCGGGTGCGCGCACGCTCAGTTGGTGCTTTCGGGCCCGTCCGTGTCGCCCTCGGCGGGACACTCGTCGAAGGGCAGCCGCAGCGTCGCCACCGCCCCGCCGTCCGGCGCGTTGGAGAACGTCAGCCGGGCGCCGAGGACCGCCGCCTGGCCGAGCGCGATGGTCAGCCCGAGGCCGTGCCCCTTGCTGGTGCCCTCGGTGCGGAAGCGCTGCGGGCCGTGCTCCACCAGGTAGCCGGGGTAGCCGTCGCCGTGGTCCCGCACCGTCACGACCGGCCCGTCGACCGTCACCACGACCGGCGCCCGGCCGTGTTTGAGCGCGTTGCCCACCAGATTGCCGAGCACCCGCTCCAGGCGCCGCCGGTCGGTCTCCACGCACACGTCCCGTACGACGACCAGCTCCGTGCCCTCACCGGAACCCCGCACCACGCGCTCCGCCAAGGGAGCGAGCTGATGCGCGTCCAGGTCCACGCGCTCGCTCTTCGCGTCGAGCCGGGAGATCTCCAGGAGGTCCTCGGTCAGCGTGCGCAGCGCGGCCACCCGGTCCCGCACCAGCTCGGTGGGGCGGCCGGGCTCCAGGAGTTCGGCCGCCGCGTGCAATCCGGTCAGTGGCGTCCGCAGCTCGTGCGCCACGTCGGCGGTGAACCGCTGCTCGCTCAGCAGCTTGCCCTGGAGCGAGGACGCCATGGTGTCCAGCGCCCCGGCGACCGCGGCCACCTCGTCCTGGCGGCGTGCCGGGTCCTTGGTGCGAGGGTCGTTGACGCGCGCGTCGAGGTCGCCCGCGCTGATCCGCCGGGCCACCTGCGCCGTCTGGTGCAGCCGCCGCGTCACCCGCGTCACGGCGAACGCGCCGACCAGCAGCGTCGCCCCGATCGCGAGGACGGAGGAGCCGAGGATCGCCCGGTCGAGCCCGTCGATGGTGCGGGCGCCCTGCGCGTAGTCGACCTGGACGGCGATGGCGCGGCCCCCGTCGGCGGGCCCCGCCGCCCACATCGTCGGCCGCGACTCGTGGGCGGCGACCATCGTGCCGCGCTCCCCGTTCAGCGCCAGCTCGCGCAGCGGTGCGGGCAGGCCCTCGGGGTCGACGCCCGCGCCGAAGCCGAGGCGGTCGCCCGCCTCGTAGCGCTCGGTGGCCTCCGCCAGCCGGTCGAGGGCCCGCTCGCGGGCCTGGCCGACGGTCTGGTTGGTCACCGAGACGTGCACGAGCATGCCGAGCAGCGCGGCCAGCGCGCAGCACATCACGGTGATGAAGACGGCCGCCTTCCAGGTGAGCGTCGCCGTCCAGGCGGGCAGCCGCGGACCGCGCGGCCGGGGCCGGATCATCGTGTCCCGCTCTCGGAAGGGGCCGGGCGGGGCGCCTTGGGGCGGCGCGCGTCCGAGGAACGGACGATCTCGTCCCGCTTCGGCAGCATCGTCTTCTGGTGCGCGTCCCAGGACCACACCGTGTGGTACTCGTACCCCGGCAGGCTGGAGACGGCGCGGATGATCAGGTCGCGCCCGGCCAGTTCCACGCCGAGCACGGCGTCGCTCATCTCCATGATCTGCGTCAGCCGCCGGTCCTGTTCGGCGTAGACGCGGATGTCGAGGTTGTCGTCCGGCGTCGAGACGCCGACGATCAGGTCGTCCTCGCCGTCGCCGGTCAGATCGCGGTAGTACGCCTTGAGGACCGGGCACCGCTCCTGCGCGCCGGAGTCCTCCTCGGCGCAGGCGTCGAGCCGCTCGACGGTCTGCTCGTACACGGAGTCCGAGGTGTCGTACGTCCCCGGGTTCTGCTCGAAGTCGGCCCTGACCACGTCGGCCGGGTTCACCTTGCGCAGGTCGCCGCCGGGGACCTCGACGCCCTTGACCCGCACGCTCTCTATGGCGCCGTAGTCCTCGGCGGGCGCGGACGGGGGCGGCAGGTCGGGCCACAGGTGGGTGGGGCCCTGGGCGCTGGGCGTGGGGGTCGCGGGGGCGTTCTTGCAAGGCCTCCAAGCGCCGGCGCTCCCGCATGGGGTGCCACTGGGTGTGGCGGCGGTGGGCGATTTTGCGCTCGCTCTTGAGGGGGAGGAGGGGGGGGGCGCGGTTGGCCGG
>NZ_JAFEXF010000178.1 GCF_016905445.1 Streptomyces sp. G44 | reverse complement strand
ACACCCACCCCGCGCGACAGACCACCGCGCCACCGCCGCCGCCTCCCGCCGCGCCCCCGGCCGAGCCGGGCCTGCCCGCGCAGCCCGTGGCGGGCGACGCCACCGGCTGGTCCATGGAGGAGCGGCTCTACAACCAGGTGTGGGGGATGTTCGAAGACCTGGCCCGCACCACGGCCGCGTACCGCAGCGCCGTCGACTTCGCCGACTCCCGCATGGAGCAGGAACTCGACAAGATCCTCGACGACCCGCGCAGCCGCATCGGCGGCGCGGGCGACGCCGCCCGCGAGAGCGCCCGGACCAGGCACGCCGACCTCGTCGGCCAGGCCAGGGCGGCCCTCGACCGCGACCTCTCCCAGCTCACCGCGGAGGCGGACGTCGTCGAACCCGCGCTCCCCGCGGCGTTCGCGTCGTGGAGCAATCCCGTCTGGCACGCCTATCGCGCGCCCATGGAGATCCCGATGGCGCTGCGCCTCGGCGACCTCCACCTTCCCGAGCGCCCCGATCTGCGCATCCCGATGCTCGTCAGGCTGCCGCTGGAGCGCGGCCTGTGGATCGACAGCGGCAAGGCCCTCACCAACCACCGCACCGACTCCACCGCGCTGCGCCGCCTCGCCATGGACACCGCGGTCGCCCACGCCGCGCGGCTGCTCGCCGTCTACCCCGCGGGCGAGTTCCAGGTGCACGTCATCGACCCCGCGGGCTCCGCGACGGCCGCCCTCGCCCCGCTCGTGTCGGCCGGTGTCCTCGCCGGGCCCCCGGCAGCCGGGGCGGCCGGGGTCTCCGACGTCCTCGCCCGGCTCACCCGGCGCGTGGACCTCGTCCAGATGGCGGTCCGCGGCGGCGCCGCCGACGCGCTGCCCCCGGACCTGGACACCGCCGAGCAGCTCCTGGTCGTCAACGACTTCCCGCACGGCTTCGACGACCGCGCCGTGACCCGGCTGCGCTACCTCGCGGACGAGGGCCCGGCCGTCGGCGTGCACCTCATGATGGTCGCCGACCGCGAGGACGCCGCCGAGTACGGCCCGCTGCTCGACCCCCTGTGGCGCGCGCTGCTGCGCCTGACCCCGGTGCCCGACGACCACCTCGCCGACCCCTGGGTCGGGCACGCGTGGACGTATGACCCGCCGGTCGTCCCGGCGGGCAGTCAGATCCTGCGGCGGGTCCTCGACCAGGTCGCCGCGGCCCGGCGCACTTGACGGTAAAGCGACATTGACCCTCTGCTGACCTGGCATTTTGGTTTTTGTTTGCCATCGCCTTTACCAATCCTTGGTGTTTCGCGTACTCTTCTGTCAGCGGAGGGGAGTACTCCCGGCTGCGACGTTCCCGTCAATACGGACCGCCATCGGTCCCGGGGCGTCGGCCCGATTCATGGCGCGTGCGCCTCGGGTGGAAGAGACCTCCGGCAGCGACGACGCTGATCAGTAGCCGTACGAAGCCGGAGGCGCAGTGGACGTTTCAATGACCCTGTGGGTAGCGACCGTTCTAGGTCTGTGTGCCCTGATCGCGGTCGACTTCTTCATCGGGCGCAAGCCCCATGACGTGTCGATCAAGGAAGCCGGAACATGGACGATCGTCTGGATCGTCCTCGCGGCGCTCTTCGGCCTCGGCCTGCTGGTCGCGGGTGAGAGCCAGGCGTCCGGCGAGTTCTTCGCGGGCTTCATCACCGAGAAGTCGCTCTCCGTCGACAACCTCTTCGTCTTCATCCTGATCATGGCGAAGTTCTCGGTGCCGTCCCACCTCCAGCAGCGCGTACTGCTGTTCGGCGTACTGATAGCCCTGGTCCTGCGTGCGATCTTCATCGCCGCCGGCGCCGCGGTCATCGCCAACTTCTCCTGGGTCTTCTACATCTTCGGCGCGTTCCTGATCTACACCGCCTGGAAGCTCATCCAGGAAGCGCGTGCCGACGAGGAGGAAGAGGACTGGGAGGAGAACCGCCTCCTGAAGTCCGTCGAGAAGAAGTTCGGCGTCTCCGACCGGTACGAGGGCACGAAGCTCTTCATCCGGAAGAACGGCAAGAAGATCATGACGCCCCTCATGGTCGTCATGCTCGCCATCGGCACCACCGACGTGCTCTTCGCCATGGACTCCATCCCGGCGATCTTCGGCCTCACCCAGGACCCGTACATCGTCTTCACCGCCAACGCCTTCGCCCTCATGGGCCTGCGCCAGCTGTACTTCCTCATCGGCGGCCTGCTCAGGAAGCTGGTCCACCTCAGCTACGGCCTGTCGGTGATCCTCGGCTTCATCGGCGTGAAGCTCGTCCTCCACGCCCTCCACGAGAACGGCGTGCACGTCCCCGAGATCTCCATCCCCGTCTCCCTCTCCGTGATCTGCGGCGTCCTGGTGATCACCACGATCACCAGCCTGATCGCCTCCAAGAAGCAGGAGAAGGCGGCGGCGGCCGAGGCCGCCGCCGCGGGGGAGACCGAAAAGGACAGCGTCGGGGCCTGACGGTCCCATCCGGTGCCGTCCCCTCGCCGGGGCGGCACCGAGTAGCGACACCCGAGCGCCCGGGGCAGCATCGAGTCATGGTCACTCGGCTCCGGGCGCTCGGCACGCAGTGGACGACCGTGATCCCGCTCCTCGCGGTCGTCCTCCTCGCCCTCACCTGGGGGCGCGACCTGCCCGGCGTGGTCGTCGCCGTGGTGACGCTGGTCCTCGCGGGAGCGGTGCTCGCCGCCGTCCACCACGCGGAGGTGATCGCCCACCGCGTCGGCGAACCCTTCGGCTCACTCGTCCTCGCCATCGCCGTCACGATCATCGAAGTGGCGCTGATCGTGACCCTCATGGCCGACGGCGGCGACAAGAGTTCGACGCTGGCGCGCGACACCGTCTTCGCCGCTGTGATGATCACCTGCAACGGCATCGTAGGCCTCTGCCTCCTGGCCGGCGCGCTGCGCCACCGCGTCGCCGTCTTCAACCCCGAGGGCACCGGCGCTGCCCTCGCCACGGTCGCCACCCTGGCCACGCTCTGCCTGGTCCTGCCGACGTTCACCACCACCAGGCCGGGCCCGGAGTTCACCCCCAGCCAGCTCACCTTCGCGGCCGTCGCCTCGCTCGTCCTCTACGGCCTGTTCGTGACCACCCAGACCGTGCGCCACCGCGAGTACTTCCTGCCCCTCACCAAGCAGGGCGAGGTCATCGACGCCGACAGTCATGCCGCGGGCCCCTCGTCCCGGCAGGCACTGGTCAGCCTGGGACTGCTGGCGCTGGCCCTGATCGGCGTGGTCGGCCTGGCCAAGGGCGTGTCACCGACGATCGAGTCGGGCGTGGAGAGCGCCGGCATGCCGCACGCCGTCGTCGGCGTGATCATCGCGCTGCTCGTGCTGCTCCCGGAGACCATCGCGGCGGTCCGCGCCACCCGCCGCGACCGCGTGCAGACCAGCCTGAACCTCGCCCTCGGCTCGGCGATGGCCAGCATCGGCCTGACCATCCCGGCCGTCGCCCTCGCCTCCCTGTGGCTGTCCGGACCGCTCGTGCTCGGCCTGAGCGCGACCCACATGGTGCTGCTCGCCCTCACGGTGACCGTCGGCACGCTCACGGTCGTACCGGGGCGGGCCACACCGCTCCAGGGCGGCGTCCACCTGGTGCTCTTCGCGGCGTACATCGAACTGGCGGTCACGCCCTGACCCGCGGTCACGCCAGGATTCCGCCGCCCCACCGCACGGCCCCGGTTCAGCTCGTCGCCGGCACCGCCTCACGCACCGGCCGCGTCTCGGGAAGCAGCGCGAAACAGCCGAGGCTCAGCAGGGCGATACCCGTCAGATACGCGGCCACGCCCCACGGCGTCCCGGAGCCCTGGGCCATCGCCGTCGCCACGATCGGCGTGAGCGCCCCGCCGAGCACCCCGCCGAGGTTGTAGCCGACCGCGGCGCCCGTGCAGCGCACGCGCGGCTCGTACAGCTCCGGCAGGTACGCGGCGATCACGGCGAACATGGTGATGAACGCGAGCATCGCCACCAGGAAGCCGAGGAACATCAGCAGCGGCTGCCCCGTCGCCAGCAGCCCGATCATGGGGAACATCCACAGCGCGGACGCGGCGCACCCGAGCAGACACAACGGCCGCCGCCCGTACCGGTCGCCGAGCACGGCCACCACCGGCGTCAGGGCGCCCTTCACCACCACGGCCGCCATGACGCACGCCAGCATGACCGTACGGCTCACGCCGAGCCGCTCCACTCCGTAGGCGAGCGACCAGGTCGTGACCGCGTAGAAGACGGCGTATCCGACCGCGAGCGCGCCCGCCGTCAGGAGCACCAGGCGCCAGTGGTCGCGGACCACTTCGACGAGCGGCACGCGCGCGTGCTCGCGCACCCGCAGGAAGTCAGGGCTCTCCGCGAGCGAGCCGCGCAGTGCCAGCCCGGCCGCCGCGAGCACGCCCGCCGCCCAGAACGGCACCCGCCATCCCCACGCGGCGAACTGCGCGTCGGAAAGGGTCGCCGACAGCACCAGCATGATGCCGTTGGCGAGCAGAAAGCCGAGGGGCGGCCCGATCTGCGGAAAGCTCGCCCACAGCCCGCGCCGCTCGGCCGGCGCGTGCTCCGCGGTCAGCAGCACGGCGCCGCCCCACTCGCCCCCGAGACCGAGCCCTTGCAGAAAGCGCAGCACAAGGAGGAGCACGGGAGCGGCGATCCCGATCGATTCGTACGTCGGTACGCAGCCGACGGCGACCGTGGCGAGGCCGGTGAGGAGCAGTGACCCGACGAGGACGGGCCGCCGCCCGCGCCGGTCCCCGATGTGCCCGAAGAGGACCGACCCCAACGGGCGTGCCACGAAGCCCGCGCCGAAGGTCGCGAAGGCGGCGAGCGTGCCCGCCAGCGGCGAGAACGTCGGGAAGAACAGCGGCCCGAGAACCAGCGCCGCGGCCGTTCCGTAGATGAAGAAGTCGTAGAACTCGATGGCGGTCCCGGCGAGCGAGGCCGCCGCGAGCCGTGGCAGGGAGGGCGGTTCAGTGGTGCGCATGTCACGCCAACTACCCACAGTGACGGATGGTTACGGGGGGCGCGCGGTGGTGCCGGGGTTGCTCAGTACGTCACCGTGATGCGCCGCCCCGGCCCGTCGACCCGCACGGTCCCGCCATAGGGGATCACCACCTGGGGGTCGGTGTGGCCGAGGTCCACATCGAAGACGGCCATGGTGTCCGGGGCGTACGTGCCGAGCGCCCGCAGCACCGCTTCGCGCTGCTCGCGCACGTACGCGGCCTTCGCATCCGCACCATGGGGGCGGGTGAACGACCACGCCTTGGCGCGCCCCATCAGGAGGGCGGGGAAGCGGTGCAGCAGCCCGCGTTCGCCCATGTTGCGCAGGATGCGGAACACCGCGTCGGCGCTGGGCAGTTCCTCCGAGGTCTCCAGGAACAGCACGCATCCGTCGTACGCCGACAGGTCCCGCGCGATCTCACGGTCCGTCATCAGCAGCCACGAGAGGATCTCCAGCTCGCCGCCCCAGGAGCGGCCCTCCACGACCCGCTCCGGCCGGTGCCAGTGCCAGCCGCCGCCCGGCTCCGTCGGCGGCTCCTCGGCGAGGCTCGCGGGGTCCTCCCAGGGCAGGTCGACATCGCGGAAGCGGTCGGCGGGGGACAGCTCGTAGGTCCCGGACGTGAAGAGGGCGGCGCGCAGCGAACGCTCCGTCAGGGGCGCCATGGCACCCGGCCGGCCCAGCTCGCACATCACGGACGCGCCGTGGTAGCCGACGATGCCGCACTGCCACAGGTAGGCGAGCAGATTGGTGTTGTCGCTGTAGCCGAAGAACGGCTTCGGGTGCGCCCGGATCAACTCGCGGTCCAGGTACGGCATTACGGTGATCTGGTCGTCGCCGCCGATGCTCGCGATGACGGCCTTGACCGTCGGATCGGTGAACGCCGCGTGGATGTCGTCGGCCCGCTCCCGTGGCGTCGCGCCCATCGTGCGCGTCGTCGGGTACTCCACCGGTTCGAGCCCGAACTCCTCGCGGAGCCGTTCGAGGCCGAGTTCGTAGGGGAGCGGGAAGATCCCCGGGAGGCCGCTGGACGGCGAGATCACGGCGACGCGGTCACCGGGGGAGGGCTTGGGCGGGTACAGGGGTTCGGTGATCATGCGGGCAGCGTAGGGGCGTACTCCCTGGAGGGGCACCCGAGTTCCCGCGCGCGGGAGGCGTGATAGACCTCGTCCATGACCCTCAGTACCCGTAGCCTCGCCGCCGCCCCGATCATGATCCTGAACGGCCCGAACCTGAATCTCCTCGGGCAGCGCCAGCCCGAGATCTACGGCTCGGACACCCTCGCCGACGTCGAGGCGCTGTGCGCCGAGGCGGCGGCCGCGCACGGCGGCACGGTGGACCTGCGGCAGAGCAACCACGAGGGCGAGCTGGTCGACTGGATCCACGAGGCGCGCGAGCACCACGCGGGCATCGTCATCAACCCCGCGGCCTACTCCCACACGTCCGTCGCGATCCTGGACGCCCTCAACGCCTGCGACGGCCTGCCGGTGGTGGAGGTGCACATCTCCAACATCCACCAGCGCGAGGCGTTCCGGCACCACAGCTACGTCTCGCAGCGCGCCGACGGTGTCATCGCGGGGTGCGGCGTCCAGGGCTACGTCTTCGCGGTGGAGCGAGTGGCGGCGCTGGTGGCCGCCGGGGCGTGACCGCCGGGGCGCGACTGACCAGACGGCCACCGGGGTGACCGCCGGAGTGCGACACCGGCCCCGGCGGCCCGTCCGAGCCGCCCGGTTCACCAGCCGCGGGCGCGCCACTCCGGGAGGTGCGGGCGCTCGGCGCCCAGCGTCGTGTCGTTGCCGTGACCGGGGTAGACCCACGTCTCGTCCGGGAGCGTCCCGAAGATCTTCGTCTCGACGTCGTTCATGAGACTCGTGAAGGCCTCCTTGTCCTGCCACGTGTTGCCGACGCCGCCCGGGAAGAGGCAGTCGCCGGTGAACACGTGCGGATGGCCGTGCGGGTCGTCGTAGACGAGCGCGATCGAGCCCGGCGTGTGGCCCACCAGGTGGCGGGCGGTGAGCTCGACCCGGCCGACGCGGATGGTGTCGCCGTCGTCGACCGGCACGTCCGTCGGCACGGGGATGCCCTCGACGTCCTCGCGGCCCGCGTACGTCCGCGCGCGGGTCGCCGTGACGACGGCTTCGAGCGCCTGCCAGTGGTCGCCGTGCCGATGGGTGGTGACGACGGACGCGATGCCGTCGTCACCGATCAGCGTCAGCAGCGTCCCGGCGTCGTTCGCCGCGTCGATCAGCAGTTGCTCACCGGTGGCCCGGCACCGCAACAGGTAGGCGTTGTTGTCCATCGGTCCGACCGCGACCTTCGAGATCATCAGGTCCGGCAGCTCGTGCACATCCGCGGGCCCGCCGACCTTCACCGCTCCGCTGTACGTCATGTGCGTCAGCCTATAGCGGGGGGAGGGCCGGGAGCGGGCCTCCCTCGGCCTTCAACGCGGCGCCGTCGCGACGGCCGGCGAGCCAGCCGACCACGTCCGGTGCGGGACCGGAGACGGTGACTTCGGGGGCGCCCTCGCGACCGGTGCTCCACGCGTGCGTGCCGTCCGTGATCCGCGTGGGCGGCACCTCCTGGTGCCCCGAGAAGCGTGCGGCGAGGAAGGCGATCTCCCGCTGCGCGAACTCCGCCGGCAGGTCCTCCAGCTCGTACCCGATGCCGAGGTCGACGTGGTGCAGCTCGACCTCGACCCAGCGCCGGAACGGCACCCGGGACGCGGAGTCCGTGACGCCGTTGCGGAGCTCCACCGTGCGGGACCAGTCCGCGGGCCTCGCCGCCTCGTCCCGGAAGCGGGCCGCGCTCTGCCGCACGTCCGCCAGCTGCTCGGCGAGCGCGCGCGGGGCGTCCCGCTCGATGTCCGCGTCCCGGGCCTCGGCGCTGACGTACATCGGACGCCCGGCCAGGACGTTCACCAGCGCGTCCGCGTTGCGCGCGAGGTGGGCGAGGACATGGCCGCGGCTCCAGCCCGGCAGCCGTGACGGCTCGGCGGTCGAATCGTTGTTCAGTTCCGCGGCTGCCGTGAGCAGCCGGTCGGTCGCGTCACGTACAGACGCCAGGTCGCGCACATGATCAATCATGAGGCCGACGATAGCTGCGTCACACGTCTGGGTGAAGGAGTCCAGGTCACCCCGGTATTCGAATGTGCGTGCTATATGGTCGAGGGTGGCATCGGGCATTCTTGACGGTCCGGATGTGTTCCTCAGGTGAACCGGGGAACCAGCCCGGCGTTGTCAGTGGCTCGCCCTAGTCTGTGAAAGACGGGGTTTCGTCCCTGTCACTTCTCTCTAGAAAGGTGCGGACCGGCGTGGCCGACCGTCTCATCGTCCGTGGCGCGCGCGAGCACAATCTCAAGAACGTCTCGCTCGACCTCCCGCGTGACTCCCTCATCGTGTTCACCGGACTCTCCGGGTCGGGCAAGTCCTCGCTCGCGTTCGACACGATCTTCGCCGAGGGCCAGCGGCGGTACGTCGAGTCGCTGTCCTCGTACGCCCGGCAGTTCCTCGGCCAGATGGACAAGCCCGACGTCGACTTCATCGAGGGCCTCTCACCGGCCGTCTCCATCGACCAGAAGTCGACCTCGCGCAACCCCCGCTCGACGGTCGGCACCATCACCGAGGTCTACGACTACCTGCGCCTGCTCTTCGCGCGCATCGGCAAGCCGCACTGTCCCGAGTGCGGCCGCCCCATCACCCGGCAGTCGCCGCAGGCCATCGTCGACAAGGTCCTGGAGCTGCCCGAGGGCAGCCGCTTCCAGGTCCTGTCGCCGCTGGTGCGCGAGCGCAAGGGCGAGTTCGTCGACCTCTTCGCCGACCTCCAGACCAAGGGGTACTCCCGCGCGCGGGTGGACGGCCAGACGATCCAGCTCTCCGAGCCGCCCACGCTCAAGAAGCAGGAGAAGCACACCATCGAGGTGGTCGTCGACCGCCTCACGGTGAAGGACTCCGCCAAGCGCCGCCTGACCGACTCCGTGGAGACCGCCCTCGGCCTCTCCGGAGGCATGGTCGTGCTCGACTTCGTCGACCTCCCCGAGGACGACCCCGAGCGCGAGCGCATGTACTCGGAGCACCTCTACTGCCCGTACGACGACCTCTCCTTCGAGGAGCTGGAGCCCCGCTCCTTCTCCTTCAACTCGCCCTTCGGCGCCTGCCCGGACTGCACGGGCATCGGTACGCGCATGGAGGTCGACCCCGAGCTGATCGTCCCGGACGAGGACAAGTCGCTCGACGAGGGCGCCATCCACCCGTGGTCGCACGGCCACACCAAGGACTACTTCGCCCGCCTGGTGAACGCGCTCTCCGACGCCCTCGGCTTCGCCACCGACATGCCCTGGGCCGGCCTCCCGCAGCGCGCCAAGAAGGCCCTCCTGTACGGCCACAAGACGCAGATCGAGGTGCGCTACCGCAACCGGTACGGCCGCGAGCGGGTCTACACCACCGCCTTCGAGGGCGCCGTGCCCTTCGTCAAGCGCCGCCACAGCGAGGCCGAGAGCGACGCCAGCCGCGAGCGCTTCGAGGGCTACATGCGCGAGGTGCCCTGCCCCACCTGTGAGGGCACGCGCCTCAAGCCGATCGTCCTGGCCGTCACGGTCATGGGGAAGTCCATCGCCGAGGTCTCCGCGATGTCCATCAGCGACTGCGCGGACTTCCTCGCCGAGCTGACGCTGGGCGCCCGCGACAAGAAGATCGCCGAGCGCGTCCTCAAGGAGGTCAACGAGCGGCTGCGCTTCCTGGTCGACGTCGGCCTGGACTACCTCTCGCTGAACCGCGCCGCGGGCACCCTCTCCGGAGGCGAGGCCCAGCGCATCCGCCTGGCCACCCAGATCGGCTCCGGTCTCGTCGGCGTGCTCTACGTCCTGGACGAGCCGTCCATCGGCCTCCACCAGCGCGACAACCACCGGCTCATCGAGACCCTCGTACGCCTGCGCGACATGGGCAACACGCTCATCGTCGTCGAGCACGACGAAGACACGATCAAGGTCGCCGACTGGGTCGTCGACATCGGCCCCGGCGCGGGCGAGCACGGCGGCAAGGTCGTGCACAGCGGCTCCATGAAGGAGCTGCTGGACAACGACAAGTCGATCACCGGGCAGTACCTCTCGGGCAAGAAGGCGATCCCGGTCCCGGACATGCGCCGCCCCGCCGACCCGGCACGTCAGCTCACGGTGCACGGCGCCCGGGAGAACAACCTCCAGGACATCGACGTCTCCTTCCCGCTCGGCGTCCTCACGGCCGTCACCGGCGTCTCGGGCTCCGGCAAGTCGACGCTGGTCAACGACATCCTCTACACGCACCTGGCCAGGGAGCTGAACGGCGCCCGTTCCGTTCCGGGCCGCCACACGCGCGTGGAGGGCGACGACCTCGTCGACAAGGTGGTGCACGTCGACCAGTCGCCCATCGGCCGCACCCCGCGGTCGAACCCGGCGACGTACACCGGAGTCTTCGACCACGTCCGCAAGCTCTTCGCGGAGACCACGGAGGCGAAGGTGCGGGGCTACCTCCCCGGGCGCTTCTCCTTCAACGTCAAGGGCGGTCGCTGCGAGAACTGCTCCGGTGACGGCACCATCAAGATCGAGATGAACTTCCTTCCGGACGTGTACGTGCCGTGCGAGGTCTGCCACGGCGCGCGCTACAACCGCGAGACGCTGGACGTGCACTACAAGGGCAAGTCCATCGCCGAGGTCCTCGACATGCCGATCGAGGAGGCGCTCGGCTTCTTCGAGGCCGTGCCCGCCATCGCCCGCCACCTGAAGACGCTCACGGACGTCGGCCTCGGGTACGTGCGCCTCGGCCAGTCCGCGCCGACGCTCTCCGGAGGCGAGGCCCAGCGCGTGAAGCTGGCCTCCGAACTCCAGAAGCGCTCCACGGGCCGCACCGTATACGTCCTGGACGAGCCCACCACCGGACTGCACTTCGAGGACATCAGCAAGCTGATCACGGTCCTCTCCGGCCTGGTCGACAAGGGCAACACGGTCATCGTCATCGAGCACAACCTCGACGTGATCAAGACCGCGGACTGGGTCGTCGACATGGGGCCCGAGGGGGGCAGCGGCGGCGGACTGGTCGTCGCGGAAGGCACGCCGGAGGAGGTCGCCGGGGTGCCGACGAGCCACACCGGCAAGTTCCTGCGGGAGATCATCTCGGCCGACCGGATCAGCGACGCGCTGCCCTCGCAGGGCCGCAAGCCGGCCAAGAAGGCCACGGCGAAGAAGGCCACCGCCAAGAGGGCGGTCGCGGCGAGCGCCACGGCCACGAAGAAGACGGCCACGGTGCGGACCGGCACGGCCGCGGGCGAGGCGGGGTCGTCCCCCCCCAAACCCGCCAAGAAGGCCACCGCCACCACGAAGAAAGCGGCTGCCGCCAAGACGGCCCCCCCCCAGAAGGCCGCCGTCACCAAGAAGGCCACCGCCACGAAGGAGACGGCCTCCCCCAAGAAGGCCGCCGCGAAGAAGACGGCGCGGACCCGCAAGGCCTGACCCGACGTGTCCTGCCCGGCGGAGCTCCGCCGGGCCCAAGCGCCCCACCCCGCACGGCGCATTCCAGGGGTGGGGCGCTTCCCCGTAGGAGACGGTCCGCGCCCTTGTCGGGCGCCCCCGCCCGTGATCGGCTGGCCCCATGTCCGTACGTACCGAACGCACCGGCCCCGTGACCACCGTCGTGCTCTCCCGCGCCGCCGCGCGGAACGCCGTCGACGGGCCCACCGCACGCGCCCTCGCCGACGCCTTCCGCGCCTTCGACGCCGACCCCGAGGCGTCCGTCGCCGTTCTGTGGGGCGAGGGCGGCACCTTCTGCGCGGGCGCGGACCTGAAGGCCATCGGTACGCCCGACGGCAACGACGTGACGCCGGACGGCGACGGCCCCATGGGCCCCACCCGGCTGCGTCTGTCGAAGCCGGTGATCGCGGCGATCTCCGGTCACGCCGTGGCGGGCGGCCTCGAACTCGCCCTCTGGTGCGACCTGCGGGTCGCCGAGGAGGGCGCCGTCCTCGGCGTCTTCTGCCGCCGCTGGGGCGTGCCGCTCATCGACGGCGGGACGGTGCGGCTGCCCCGCCTGATCGGCGAGAGTCGCGCCATGGACCTGGTCCTGACCGGCCGCCCGGTGCACGCGGCGGAGGCGCTCGGCATGGGCCTGGTCAACCGGGTGGTGCCCCCGGGCGCCTCGCGGGCCGCGGCCGAGCGGCTGGCCGCCGAGATCGCCGCGTACCCGCAGACGTGCCTGCGGGAAGACCGGCTCTCCCTCCTCGAACAGGGCGGCCTGTCCGAACAGGAGGCGATGGCGGGCGAGTTGCGGCACGGCCTGCGCTCCCTGGCCGAGGGAGGCGAGGCGGCCGAGGGAGCCGCACGGTTCGCGGCCGGGGCGGGCCGGCACGGGACGTTCACGGACGGCTGAGGCCGCCCCGAAGGCGAGGGGATCAAGGAGCCAGGAGGCTGTGGGGACGCCCGCCGCGATCGCCTACGGCTCGTACAGCGGCAGGAAGTGGATGACCGCTTGCTCGTAGGGGTGGGCATCGCGGACAGCCCGCTGCACGGCGTCGGCCTGTTCCGCGTCGCAGACCGATTCGATCCGGCACTCTTCGCTGTGCCGGACGACACCCACCTCGCCGTCGTACGGCCGCGCCCCGGGCAGCGGCTGCCAGGTGCCGGTCACCTTCCAGACGCTCGAACACCGTGCGTACTCGCCCACTCGTCCCGCGCCGGCCGCGTGCAGCGCCTCGATCACGGCCTCCGCGTGGCTCTCGGGCACAGATATCTCGATCTTCAGCCGCGTCATGCCGGGACCCTAGCAACCCGCGCGACCGGCCCTCTCACTCCACGCCCTGGCCGAGTTCCGCCCCGTACGGAGGCTCCGCCCCCGCCCGTGAGCAGGTGAGCGCCGCCGCGCGGGCCGCGAAGCGCAGGACGGCCGTCCAGCCGTCCTCGTCCAGGGCGGCCAACGCCTCCGCCGAGAGGGCGTCCCGTGCCGCCAGGCCGTGGAGGAGGGCCGCGTTGACGGTGTCGCCCGCGCCGATCGTGTCCACCACGTCGACCGGTTCGCCGGGTACGCGCAGCTCCATGCCGTCCCGTGTGCGGAGGAAGAGGCCGTCGCCGCCGTGGGTGACCACCACGGCCGAGGGGCCGGCCGCCAGCCACTCCATAGGGGTGCCACCGAGCCAGTCGGCGTCCTCCTGCGAGAGTTTGAGCAGCGAGACCGAGGGCAGCCAGCTCCTGAACCGCGCGCGATAGGCGTCGGCGTCGGGGATCAGCGCGGCCCGGATGTTGGGGTCGAGCGCCGTGAACACCCCGCGCGCCGCCGCCCGGCGCAGCAGTTCCTCGTACGCGCTCGCGCCCGGCTCCAGGGCGAGCGAGCAGGTGCCGAACGACATGGCCCGTACGCCTTCGGGCAGCTCATCGGGGGCGCTGAAGAGCCGGTCGGCCGTGCCCTCGACGTAGAACGAGTACCCGGCTGAGCCGTCCGCGCCGATCGTGGCCACGGCGAGCGTCGTCGGCTCCGGGCCCCGCTGGACGTACGAGAGGTCGACACCGGCGGCCCGCAACCCGCCGAGCAGCGCCTCCCCGAACGCGTCCCGCGAGACGCGCGAGCAGAAGGCGACGGGGGAGCCGAGACGGCCGAGCGCCACGGCCGTGTTGTACGGACCACCGCCGAGGCGCGGCGCGAGCGACGGGAGCCCGGCCGCGGCACCCCCGTCCGTCTCCCGCGGCACCAGGTCGATCAGGGCCTCTCCTGCGACGACTATCACGGCGGTTCCTCTCCGGCGCTGCCTCGGCTCGGCTCGGGCCGCACGGGCCCCGCGTCCCGCACAGGCTAGGCCGTGCGGGCCCCTGCGCGGGAAAGCGGGCACCACTCGGGCACGCCCGTGCCGCACCCGGTCGCCGCAGACGGCGCCGGTATCGTCGGATCCGTCACCGACGCCCCTGACCTGTGGAGACACCATGCCCGGCACGCCCCCCGCCCGTCGCACCGTGCTGCGGGCCGCCGCCCTCGCCCCGGCCGTCGGGCTCGGGCTCACCGCCTGCTCCTCGGGCGACGGGGGACCGAACCGGTCGGCGCCGACCGCGCCGGTGGACCTCGGGAGGGCCGACGGCGTGAAGGTGGGCGCCTCGAAGCTGTACCCGGACCACAAGGTGGTCGTCACCCGGATCGCCGACGACGAGTTCAAGGCGTACAGCACGATCTGCACCCACGCCCGCTGCCCGATCGAGAACCTGGAGGGCCGCAAGCTGATCTGCCAGTGCCACGGCAGCCAGTTCGACGCCACCAACGGCGAGGTGCTGAAGGAGCCGGCCGTCGACCCGCTGCCCGAGCTGCCGGTGAGGGTGGAGAACGGCAAGATCATCGCGGGCCCGGAGAAGAAGGCCTAGGAGCCGCACGGCCTCACTCCCAGTCCCACGCGATCCCCAGCAGCCCCGCCCGCACCTGCGGCTCCACCAGGTGCACCGAGCGGTGGCTGCCGCTCAGCGTCAGTTCCTGGCGCCCGCCGCGCGGGCCCGAGGCCGACTGCTGGGCGAAGCGGTGGCAGGCCACGGGCAGGGCCCGGTCGTCGAAGCGGATCTGGAGCGCGTACTGGCCGCCCGCGTAGGTGAAGCCGCGCACGTACTCGGTGGCCGTTCCCGCAGTGCCGTCCTCGAAGCCGTACGCGAACAGATGCGTGTCGCCCGCCCGCAGCCGCGCGTCGAAGAGCAGTTCGGCGACCAGGACCCCCGCCCCCTCGTGCCACCGCACACGTCCCGCCCGGCAGTTCTCCAGGGCGCGCACCCGCACCTGGTCGGGGGCACAGCCGGGATCGCCGTGGTAGATCGCGACGTAGCGGTCCACGCCGTCCCGGTGGGCGCGCACGGCGTGCTGTGACTCCCGGCCCACCAGTTCGCGCCGCGCGCCGATCCGCACCCGCTCGTGGTGGCCGATGGTGTGCAGCCCGCCGTCGACCGGGGAGCCCAGCTCGGTGAGGAGCGCGCGCAGCACGTCGGAGGCCTCGACGAGGGAGCGGTACGAGCGGGCGGCGGGCCGCTCCCTCTCGGCCCGCTCCGCCGGCTGGGCCAGCAGCCGGATCAGCGACTCCTCGGGCAGCTGAAGGATCTCCTCCAGGGCGCGTACGGCGCGCAGCGACTCGGCGCGCCGGGGGCGCCGGGCGCCCTGCTGCCAGTAACTCAGGCTGGTCACGCCGACGTTGACGCCGTACTGGGCGAGATGGTGCCGCACTCTCTGGAGCGGCAGCCGCCGGCTGGCGATGGCGGTGCGCAGGGCGAGGTGGAAGGGGCCGGTGCGCAGGGCGGCCGCCAGGTCCGCCGAATCCGCCGAGCCAGCCGGGTCCGTCCAGGCCGCCGCATCCGCCGAGCCCGCCGGGTCCGTCCGGTCCGTCCAGGCCGCCGTATCCGGCGAGCCCGCCGGGTGCCCGCCCGCCGTCCGTGCCGCGTCCCCCGCGGACCCGCCGTCCGCGAACCGTGTGCCGTTCCGCATACGGACCCTCCTGTGAACGTTCACTCCAGCCGCCCCGGCGTTCGCGCCGGTCGAAGCGGGTCGCCAGGTGGGCGTACGACGCCTGTTCACTTCCGTACGCCCGCCGTTCACGGCCCGGGTCATTCCGCATTGAAGCGTGTTGACCTGCACTCGACAACACTCGATGCTCATCGCAGCGTCCGGACGCGCTCCTCCACACCCCACACCCCGCTCGGGAGGATCGCGATGCGCCCACCGATCAGCAGGAACAGAGACACCGGCAGACGTAACCGCCTGGCCGCGCTCGCCGTCGTCGCGGCGGCGCTCCTCGCCGCACCGACGGCCACGGCCACGGCGGCCCCCCCCCCCCCCCCCCCCCCCCCCCCCCCCCCCCCCCCCCCCCCCCCCCCCCCCCCCCCGCCCCCCCCCCCCCCCCCCCCCCCCCCCCCCCCCCCCCCCCCCCCCACCCCCCCCACCCCCCCCCCCCCCCCCCCCCCCGCCCGGCGCGCGCCCCCCGCCCCCCCCCCCCCCCCCCACCGCCCCCCCCACCCCCCCCCCCCACCCCC
>NZ_JAFEXF010000177.1 GCF_016905445.1 Streptomyces sp. G44 | reverse complement strand
GTCCTGGGCCCAGCAGGTGCACCAGCTCGCGGGCGCCGCCCCGGCCCCGCAGCAGGGCGAAGGACAGCCGGTCGTGCCGTGGAAGCCGGTGGCCGAGGACCCGTTCCTCGCCGCCGCGCGCGCCCAGGCGTCGGCCAGGCCCGCCGGACTCGGCGGGCGCCCCGGGGCGGGGCTCGTCGACGGCGTCGCCCGCGCGGCGGTCACGGGGGCCGCGGCCCTGCCGCTCGGCGCCGAGGCCGCCGACCACGTCGACAGCAAGATCGACGCGGCGAAGCTGTCGGGCGAGAAGACCACGGTCTGGCTGCTCGACGGCACCACCGCCGGTTACCTCGGCATCATCCTCGCCGTCCTCCTGCTCTTCGGCGTCGTGTACGAGGCGCTGCCCACCGCCAAGTGGGGCCGCACGCTGGGCAAGAAGGTGTGCGGCATCGAGGTGCGGGACATCGAGGAGCACGAGCCGCCGACGTTCGCGGCGGCCCTGCGGCGCTGGCTGGTCTACAGCGTGCCGGGCCTGCTGGTGATCGGCCTCGTCGGCGTGGTGTGGTGCCTCTTCGACAAGCCGTGGCGGCAGTGCTGGCACGACAAGGCGGCGAACACCTTCGTCGCGGGCTGACGGCTGACGGGCTGACGGCTGACGGGCTGACGGGCTGACGGGCCGAGCGAACGTACGTACGGCGCGGGGTGAGGGTACGTACGCCGTCGGGTAACCCGGTCAGCCGCTCGCCGGATGCGGGGCGGAGGCCTTCGCGGTCGACTCGGGGCATGAGCACCGAACCGCCGCAGTACCCGCCGCCGGACGACGACCCGTTCAAGAAGCAGCCGCCCGGCGGGCCTTCCCCCGGGTCCGGTGCCGGCTCCCCGTACGACACCCCGCCGCCGGGCGGCGGCGCCCCGTACGGGAACACGCCCCCGGGGCCCGGCGGCGGCAGCCCTTACGGCGGTGGCGGCGGCCCCTACGGCGGCGACCCCTATGGCGGAGGTCCGGGCGGCTACGGCGGGCAGGACCCGCTGGCCGGCATGCCCCCGCTGGCCGACAGCGGCAAGCGCGTCCTCGCCCGCATCATCGACATGGTCCTCGTGGGCATCGTCGTATGGCTGCTGTCCTGGCTCTTCAACACGTCCGAGTACGACGTCGACCCCGACAAGGTGGACACGGGCCGGTCGTTCGGCCAGTCGCTGCTGGCCGCCGTGCTCTACATGGCGTACGACACCGTCATGATCTCCAGGACGGGCCAGACCCTCGGCAAGAAGCTGCTGGGGATGCGCGTCGCGAACCTCGAAGACGGCGCCACGCCCGGCATGCAGACCGCGCTCGCCCGCGCCGCCGTCCTCTGGCTGCCGTTCGCCTTCTGCTGCGCCTGCGTCTGGACGGCGATCTGCGGCGGCTGGAGCTTCTTCGACAAGCCCTACAAGCAGGGCCTGCACGACAAGGCCGCCAAGACGGTGGTGGTCAGCGTCTAGCGCGAAAGGCCTGGTGCGGCGGCACCACGACCGGCGGGCCCGTGCCTCACGGGCCCGCCGGTTCGCGTACGGAGTCGGCGAGCGCGGCGCGCTGGGCGGGGACCCGCTCCGGGGCGCGGGACGCGGCGGGCACCTCCCGCGGTTCGGGCACCGGTACCGTCATCGCGACGAGTAAGCCGAGGCCGAGCGCGGCCACGGCTATCACCGCGACACCGATCCCCGAGCCGGTCCGGGAGAGCAGCAGCATGGCGAGGGTGGAGAAGACGACGGTCACCGAACCGTAGGCGATCTGTGCGGTGGTCGGACGTGGCATGGGACGCGGCATGACGTGATCCGTCCTCGGCAGTGAGATGGCTGTATACGAATCAAAGGGTGCCCGACGGCGGCGACTTGGGATGTGCCGCCGGGTACGGCGGCACACCGTCGATTGACTCTAAGACGCTGCATGCCCGACGGGAACGGTCGGTAAGCGTGACCTAACCCACGGTGCCGCAGCACGGGGGGCGCACGGGGTCATGGCGTCCGGCACGTGGACGGGGCGGCGCACCGAGGGGCCGGCTCCGTGGAGGAGTGACCCGCGTCCGGATAACGGATCCGGGGGTCGCATAGTGCACTTGGCCTGTGCAAGTCAAGGACTGTCTTTTCTCTCGTACTTCCGGTCGAATGTCGTCACTTGTGACGCGTACATCGCGCGCGGACCTCCTCCGACCGGAATCTCGGTCCGCCATTCGCGCGGGCGCGTGGGGAGGACATTCATCAAGTGACAGCCAGAACACGCACGTTCAGGGCCACGGCGGTGGCCGTCGCGGTGGCCGCGGCCGCCGCGACGTACTCGGCGACGACGGCCACGGCCGCCCCCGGGGACGGAACCCCGGCCGCGACGCCCGCCGTCGACCGGCAGGACCCGTCGCGCCCCAAGGCGCACGTCGACCACGACCTCGACGGGCCGTTCAGCAAGCAGCAGGCGCAGCAGCGCAAGGCGGCCCTCCAGCAGGTCGTCGCGGGCGACGCCAAGGTGCAGAAGCGCGGTGCCTCCAAGGTCGTCAAGCTCGACGACAAGAAGTACGTCGAGCTGGGCCGCGAGAAGACCGACAAGATCTTCACGATCCTGGTGGAGTTCGGGGACAAGGTCGACGACACGACCATGTACGACCCGGACGGCCCCGAGGGCCCGCAGCCGCCCGTCAAGAAGTACGGCGGCAAGCCCGGCCCGCTGCACAACAAGATAGCCAAGCCCGACAGGGCGAAGGACAACAGCACGGCCTGGCAGGCGGATTACAACCGCAAGCACTTCGAGGACCTGTACTTCGGAGAGGGCAAGGACAGCAAGGGCAAGACCAAGCACTCGCTGAAGACCTACTACGAGAAGACCTCCTCCGGCCGCTACTCGGTCGACGGCGCGGTCTCCGACTGGGTCAAGGTCGACTACAACGAGGCGCGCTACGGCTCGAACTACTGCGGCGACACCAACTGCGCCAACGTCTGGGACGCGGTCAAGGACGGCGTGACCGCCTGGACCAAGGCCCAGAAGGCCCAGGGCCGCACCGACGCGCAGATCAAGGCGGACCTGGCCAAGTACGACCTCTGGGACCGCTACGACTTCGACAACGACGGCGACTTCAACGAGCCCGACGGCTACATCGACCACTTCCAGATCGTCCACGCGGGCGAGGACGAGTCGGCCGGCGGCGGCGCCGAGGGCGAGAACGCCCTGTGGGCGCACCGCTGGTACGCGTACGGCAACGACGCGGGCAAGACCGGCCCCGGCCACAACAAGGCCGGCGGCACGCAGATCGGCGACTCGGGCATCTGGGTCGGCGACTACACGATGCAGCCGGAGAACGGCGGCCTCGGCGTCTTCGCCCACGAGTACGGCCACGACCTCGGCCTGCCGGACCTGTACGACACCACGGGCAAGGGCGAGAACTCGGTCGGCTTCTGGTCGCTGATGTCCGCCGGTTCCTGGCTCGGCACCGGCAAGGACGCCATCGGCGACCTGCCGGGCGACATGACCGCCTGGGACAAGTTCCAGCTGGGCTGGCTCGACTACGCCAAGGCGAAGGCGGCCACCACCTCCGAGCACAAGCTGGGCGTCGCGGAGTACAACACCCGCCACCGCCAGGCGCTCCTGGTCGACCTGCCGAAGAAGGCCGTCACCACCAAGATCGTGAAGCCCGCCGAGGGCGCGAAGCAGTGGTGGAGCGACCAGGGCGACGACCTCAAGAACACCCTGACGCGCTCCGTCGACCTGACCGGCAAGGCCAAGGCCGAGCTGTCGCTCCAGGGCTGGTGGGACATCGAGGCCAACTACGACTACCTCTACACCGAGGTCTCCACGGACGGCGGCGCCAACTACACGCCGGTCGACGGCACCGCGGACGGCAAGCCGATCACCCGCGACGCCGGTGACAAGCCCGCGCTGACCGGTGTCTCGGGCGCGTACAAGAAGCTGGTCTTCCCGCTCGACGCCTACGCCGGCAAGAAGATCGACCTCCGCTTCCGCTACGCCACGGACGGCGGCGCGGGCGGCAAGGGCTTCGCGGCCGACGCCCTGACGATCACCGCGGACGGCGCCAAGCTCTTCGAGGACGGCGCCGAGGGCGACGACAACGGCTGGCGGTCGAAGGGCTTCTCGCGCATCGCCGAGTCCTTCACCAAGAAGTACGACCAGTACTACCTGGCCGAGAACCGCCAGTACGTCTCGTACGACAAGACCCTGAAGGTCGGCCCGTACAACTTCGGCTTCTCGCAGTCCCGCCCCGACTGGGTCGAGCACTACCCCTACCAGACCGGCCTGATGATCTGGCAGTGGGACACCTCCCAGAAGGACAACAACACCAGCCAGCACCCCGGCCAGGGCCTGATCCTGCCGGTGGACGCGCACGCCAAGCCGCTGAAGTGGAAGGACGGCTCGCTCCTGCGCAACAAGATCCAGCCGTTCGACGCGCCCTTCAGCAAGTACGCCACGGACGCGTTCACGCTCCACAACGCGGACGTCGCGCTGAAGATCAAGTCCCAGAAGGGCGTCCCGGTCTTCGACGACCGCAAGGGCACCTACTGGTACGCCTCGAACCCCACCGGAAGTGTCAAGGTCACTGACACCAACACCCAGATCAAGATCATCAAGCAGCCGAAGGACGGCTCGACGATCACGGTCCAGGTGGGTCGCTCGACGAAGTAACTAGCATTTCCGCAGGTCAAGCCATGATCGGCCGTCGCCCTCTAGCGGGCGGCGGCCGATCGTGTTTAGGTGCGTGCTGTGTACTTCTTATTGACAGGGGTGTGAGCGGGCATGTCCGCAGGAGGTTTCTGCAAGCTGCCGAACGGCAGCGTGGTGGTGGCGCTGACCCTGCCCAGCCCGGTGGAATCGGGGGGCGCGGTCAGGATGATCGTGCACGCCGTGAACCGCGCGCGGGCGCTGACGCGGCTGCGGAATCTCGGCCTGCGGGCCGTCTACCTGCGGGGCAACGCGGAACCGCCGACCCCCGACGAGGTCACGGCCGTGCTGCACCACCCGGACGGGTTGATATGGCGCACGGCGCCCAACTCCTTGCAGGAGCTCTGGCACCCGATCAGGGCGCTGCGGCGCTGAGCGGCGCCCCGGCCGTTCAGACGACGGGCTTGCCCGTCAGCTCGACCCCCGCCGCGCGCAGCTCGGTCAGCGCCCGCTCGGTCGTCTCCCCGCCGACCCCCGCGGTCAGGTCGAGCAGCACCGTCGTCCGGAACCCCTCCCGCGCCGCGTCCAGCGCGGTGGCGCGCACGCAGTGGTCCGTGGCGATGCCCACCACGTCGACCTCCGTGATCTCCCGCTCCCGCAGCCACCGCGCCAGGGAGAGCCCGTTCTCGTCGACGCCCTCGAAGCCGCTGTAGGCGGCCGAGTGGGCTCCCTTGTCGAAGACCGCGTCGATCGCGCCGGAGGCGACGGCCGGGGCGAAGTTCGGGTGGAAACCCACGCCCTCCGTGCCCGCGACGCAGTGCGGCGGCCAGGAGTCGACGTAGTCCGGGCGGTCGGAGAAGTGACCGCCGGGGTCGATGTGGTGGTCGCGGGTGGCCACCACGTGGCGGTAGCAGGCCGGGGCCTGGCCGACCAGCTCGGTGATGGCGGCGGCCACGTCCGCGCCACCGGCCACCGCGAGGCTGCCGCCCTCGCAGAAGTCGTTCTGCACGTCTACGACGATCAGTGCGCGGCGCATGGGCGGTGTCCTTTGGTGGGGTGACTACGAGCCTAGAGACTTCACGTGCGTTGCGGGAGGGGCACCTGCCCGGGTCCGTCAGAGATATTCCGTCGGGATGACCGCCTCGCCGCGCGACAGCTGCGTCGCCGACAGGGGCAGGCGGGCGCGGGCGGCGGCGTGCCGGTCGCGGACCGCGTCCAGCGGCTCGCGGGCGATGACCTGGCCGCCCTTGACCAGCTCGACCTGGAGCCGGGCGTCCGCCAGCTCGGCGGGCACGGCCCCGGTGCCGATGACCTCGGCCTCCGCGACGCCGTGCTCATCGACCCGCCGCGCGGCCCACTTGCGGCCGCCCACGGAGCTCTTGGCGCCGAGCGACTTCTTCGCCACCGGCTCCAGGGGCGCCTTGGGGTCCGCCGAGTGGGCACGGGCCACCAGCTTGTAGACCATGGAGGCCGTGGGGTGCCCGGACCCCGTGACGAGCTGCGTGCCCACGCCGTACGCGTCCACGGGCGCCGCCCGGAGCGAGGCGATGGCGTACTCGTCGAGGTCGGAGGTCACGACGATCTTGGTGTCCGTCGCGCCCAGCTCGTCCAGCTGCTGGCGCACGCGGTGGGCGACGAGCAACAGGTCACCGGAGTCGATGCGCACGGCGCCGAGCTCCGGCCCGGCGATCTCGACGGCCATGCGGACTGCCTCGGTCACGTCGTAGGTGTCCACGAGCAGGGTCGTGCCGCGGCCCAGCGAGTCGACCTGCGCGCGGAAGGCGTCGCGCTCGCTGTCGTGCAGCAGGGTGAAGGCGTGGGCGCTGGTGCCGACGGTCGGGATGCCGTAGCGGAAACCGGCGGCGAGGTCGGAGGTGGTCGCGAAGCCGCCGACGTACGCGGCGCGGGAGGCGGCGACGGCGGCCAGCTCGTGGGTGCGGCGGGCGCCCATCTCGATCAGCGGGCGGTCGCCCGCGGCCGAGGACATCCGGGAGGCGGCGGCCGCGATCGCCGAGTCGTGGTTGAGGATGGAGAGGATCACCGTCTCCAGGAGCACGCACTCCGCGAAGGACCCCTCGACCCGCAGGACCGGCGAGCCCGGGAAGTAGACCTCGCCCTCGGGGTAGCCCCAGATGTCGCCGCTGAAGCGGTAGTGGGACAGCCACTCCAGGGTGGGCTCGTCGACGATGCCGCGCTCGCGCAGGAAGCCGAGGACACCGGAGTCGAAGCGGAAATTCTCGACGGCGTCCAGGACCCGGCCGGTACCCGCCACGACGCCGTAGCGCCGCCCCTCGGGCAGCCGGCGGGTGAAGACCTCGAAGACCGAACGGCGCTCGCCGGTACCGGCTTTCAGCGCCGCCTGGAGCATCGTCAGCTCGTACTGGTCCGTGAAGAGCGCCGTCGAGGGGACGTCCACCGGCAGGCCAAGGTCCGCTGTGTTCATGGGAGGGATGCTACCCGCATCTCGTCACTCTGACGATTTCCGGGCCCGTTTGTGCGCCTGACCCCTGGGAGTGGCAGCATGGGACAGGTGAGTACGTCCCGCCCGTCTCCCGCCGCCGCCCTTCTGAGGAAGGGCTTCGCCCGCTGTGCCGTCCCGGTCGAGATCACCCGCCCGGAATCGGACGAGGAGACGTTCGCCGTCCCCGAGCCGGACGTCCCCTGGATCACGCTCGTCCACAACGACCCGGTCAACCTCATGAGCTACGTGACGTACGTGTTCCAGTCGTACTTCGGGTACTCCAAGGAGAAGGCCACCAAGCTGATGATGGACGTGCACCAGAAGGGCCGCGCGGTCGTCTCCACCGGCAGCCGCGAGGAGATGGAGCGCGACGTGCAGGCCATGCACGGATACGGGCTGTGGGCCACCCTCCAGCAGGACCGCAAGTAGCGGCGGACCGGAAGCAGCGACGCATCTGATGCCAGGACAATTCGAAGCGATCCCCGGGGGCGGCGCCGCCGTCGCGCTCGACGAGGTCGAGATCTCGATCATCCGTTCCCTCGCCGTGCAGCTCCTGGAGCTGATCGGCCCGGGCCCGGGCGGTGAGCCCTCCGACGACCCCCTCGCGGAGCTGTTCGCCGAGGGGCCCAGCGAGCCGCCCTCCGACCCGGTGATGCAGCGTTTGCTGCCCGACGCGTACGGCGGTCCCGGAAGCGAGACCGGGGACCTCGCGCAGGAGGAGGAACTGCGGGCGTATTCGGCCGAGTTCCGCCGCTTCACGGAGAATGACCTGCGGGCCAAGAAGCGGGACGACGCGCTGGCCGTGATCCGTTCGCTCGACGCGATGGCGTCCTCCGGCGAGGGCGAAGTTGTCCTGAAACTGTCGGTCGAGGAGTCGCGGCACTGGCTCGGCGCCCTCAACGACCTCCGGCTCGCGATCGGCACGCGCCTGGAGGTCACCGAGGAGGAGGACGCCGACCTGCTCTACCGGCTCCCCGACTCCGACCCCCGCAAGCCGATGGTGATGGCCTATCTCTGGCTGGGCGGATTGCAGGAGACCCTGGTCGGGACGTTGCTCGACTGAAAATCAGTGCATATGACAGCGAGATTTGCTGTACTGGACACGCTCCGTTCACCCAGCCGTCCGTTCGCTCAGTGGACGCTCAAATCCGGATAACGATCCCGTCACTTCATTGCCCGTGTTTGCGGCCCGAAGAGGGCTTTGTCCGGTTCTTCCTGTGGTGTGCGTCACAGGCGGCCGATTCCCTCACTGTGGCCGCCGTGATACATCTTCACGACCACTCGGTGACGCCACCCATGTCACCGAGGTCGCTCGGGCCGGCAGACCGCCGGTAGCACTCCATACATATCCGGGGGGATCAGGACCTGATCCGCAGCCATCAACGCGAGACGCGGGCGCGGATCAGCATGGAGAAAGGCGTCACCATGACCTCAGTGCAGGTCGAAGAGCAGCACGACGGGCACGACGGCAATGGTGCCGTGCAGGCCGCAGGCGGCCCGTCCGGCGAGGGCGAGGGCTACCAGCGCGGTCTGGGGGCCCGGCAGATCCAGATGATCGCGATCGGCGGTGCCATCGGCACCGGCCTGTTCCTCGGCGCGGGCAAGGCCATCCACAAGGCCGGCCCCAGCCTCATCCTGGCGTACGCCATCGCGGGCCTCGTCATCTTCTTCATCATGCGGGCGCTCGGCGAGCTCCTCATGTACCGCGCCGTGTCGGGCTCCTTCTCGGAGTACGCACGCGAATTCATGGGCCCGTTCTTCGGGTTCGTGACCGGCTGGACGTACTGGCTCTTCTGGGTCGTCACCGGCATCACCGAAGTCACCGCCGCCGCCCAGTACATGCAGTACTGGACCCACGGGTCCGTTCCACAATGGGCGTACGCGCTCGTGTTCACGGTCATCCTGTACGGCGCGAACCTCATCTCCGTGAAGCTCTTCGGTGAGCTGGAGTTCTGGTTCTCGATGGTCAAGGTCACCGCCATCATCGGCATGATCCTGATCTGCGTCGGCATCCTCACCATCGGCTTCTCCGACGCCGGTGACACCGCGACCGTGGCCCACCTGTGGAACCAGGGCGGCTTCTTCCCCAACGGCATCGGCTCCACGCTGATGACGCTCCAGATCGTGATGTTCGCCTTCCTCGCCGTCGAGCTCGTCGGCGTCACCGCGGGCGAGTCCAAGGACCCGAAGACCGTCCTGCCCAAGGCCATCAACACCGTGCCGTGGCGCATCGCCGTCTTCTACGTCGGCGCGCTGATCATGATCCTGTCGGTCGTCCCGTGGACGCACTTCCAGCCCGGCGTCTCGCCGTTCGTCGCGGCCTTCGAGAAGATGGGCCTCGGCGTCGGCGCCGCGATCGTGAACTTCGTGGTCCTCACCGCCGCGCTCTCCTCCTGCAACTCCGGCATGTACTCCACCGGCCGCATGCTGCGCGACCTGGCGCTCAACGGCCAGGGCCCGAAGTTCTTCACCAAGCTCACGAAGAACGGCCTGCCGCTGGTCGGCACCACGTTCTCCGCCGCGTTCATGCTGGTCGGCGTCTGGATCAACTACCAGTGGCCGGGCGAGGCGTTCAACTACGTCGTCTCCTTCGCCACCATCTCCGGCATGTGGGCCTGGATCATGATCCTGGCCTGCCAGATCCGCTACCGCCGCAAGGCCGACCGCGGCGAGCTGCCGCAGTCGACCTTCCGGGCGCCCGGAGCCCCGTACACCAGCTGGTTCGCGCTGCTCTTCATCGGCATGGTCATCGTGATGATGGGCGTCGACAAGGACGCGCGGATCTCGCTGTACGCCGCTCCGGTCTGGGCCGCGATCCTGGGCGGGTCCTACCTGCTCCTGAAGAAGCGCAACCCGCAGGCCGCCGCGTTCAACAAGCGCAAGATCGGCGTGGACAGCGCCTCCGTCACCAAGGACTGACCTCTCCGCAGAGGCACTGTCCAGCATTCGGGCCCGCCCGTACCGCACTTCGGTACGGTGTGGGCCCTCTGCTTATCCTGGCGCCATGCTGACCATCACCCAGGCCCTCCACGACCAGATCGTCGCGCACGCGCGCCAGGACCACCCCGACGAGGCGTGCGGCGTGGTCGCGGGCCCGGCGGGCACCGGCCGCCCCGAGCGGTTCATCCCGATGCTGAACGCCGCGCGCTCGCCCACGTTCTACGAGTTCGACTCGGGGGACCTGCTCAAGCTCTACCGCGAGATGGACGACCGCGACGAGGAGCCGGTGGTCATCTACCACTCGCACACCGCGACCCAGGCCTACCCCTCCCGCACCGACATCAGCTACGCCAACGAGCCCGGCGCCCACTACGTCCTGGTCTCCACCGCGGACACCGACGACGCGGGCCCCTTCCAGTTCCGCTCGTTCCGGATCGTGGACGGCGAGGTCACCGAGGAAGACGTAAAGGTCGTACAGGCATACTGAGCTTTACCCATGAGGCGGCAGGACCCAGGAAGCCGGTGCGAGCCCGGCACGGTCCCGCCACTGTGACCCCACCCCCATTCCGGGGCGGGGGAGTCAGGAACTGACCTGCCGCCTTTGCTCCACACAACGCAGGGGACGCGGAAATCCCCTGGAGGAGGCAGTTCCGTCATGTCCCGCGCCCTCCGCGTGCTCACCGCCGCGGCCCTGCTCGCCCCGCTCGCCGCCTGCGGCTCGTCCGGCCCCGGCGACGCCAAGCCCGCCGCCAAGGCCCCGGGCTTCCCGTACACCGTCACCAACTGCGGGGTGAAGACCACGTACGAGGCGCCGCCGCAGCGCGCCGTCACCATGAACCAGCACGTCACCGAGGTGATGCTGGAACTCGGCCTCAAGGACCGCCTGGCCGGCACCGCCTACCTCGACGACAAGGTCCTGCCGAAGTACGAGAAGGCGTACAAATCCGTCCCCGTGCTCGCCAAGGAGTACCCCTCCTACGAGAAGCTGCTCGCCGCCAATCCCGACTTCGTCTACGGCGGCTACGCCAGCGCCTTCCTCGCGGGCGACGGCCGCAGCCGCTCGGCCCTCGCCAAGTCCGGGATCAAGAGCCGCCTCAACGTCGAGGGCTGCGCGAAGCGCGCGATCACCATGGACGACGTGTACCGCGAGGTGCGGGAGGTCGGCGCCACCTTCGGGGTGCGCGAGCGCGCCGAGAAGTGGGTGAGCGGGGCCAAGCGCGAACTGGCCGACACCGCCGAGAAGTCGAAGAGCGAGAAGCCGGTCCCCGTCTTCGTCTACGACAGCGGCGACAAGACCGCGTTCACGGCGGGCGGCCGCGGCATCGGCAACGACATCATCGAGCGCGCGGGCGGCCGCAACGTCTTCGCCGACGTCGACAAGTCCTTCAGCGACGCGTCCTGGGAGAAGGTCGTCGAGCGCCGCCCCGAGGTCATCCTCATCCTCGACTACGGCGCGACGACCGTCGCCCAGAAGAAGAAGCGCCTCCTCGACGACCCCGCCCTCGCGGACGTCCCCGCCGTCAAGCACGAGCGCTTCGCGGTGCTGCGGCTGTCGGACGTGGTCACCGGGGTACGAGCACCGGAGGCGGTGAGGAAGCTGGCGGGCCAGCTGTGAGCTCTGTGGAGATCCAGCCCGTCCGAGAACCGGGTCAGCCCGGGGGCGGTACATCCCAGCCCGTCCGGCGTTTGAGGACGAGCCCGAAGGGCGATAGACGGGGGTCGAAGGGGCGCCGCCTCTTGATCCTGACGGCACTCACCGCAGCCCTCGCGGCAGCGACCGTCGCCGGCCTCGCCCTGGGCTCCGTACGCATCCCGCCGAGCCAGGTCCTGGAGATCCTCACCGGACAGGCCGGACCCTCCCCGTTCCGCACCATCGTGCTGGACGTCCGCCTGCCCAGGGTCCTGCTCGGCGCGGCCGTCGGCGCCGGCCTTGCCGTCATCGGCACCGTCCTCCAGGCCCTCGTCCGCAACCCCCTCGCCGACCCGTTCCTCCTCGGCGTCTCCTCCGGCGCCTCCGTGGGCGCCGTCAGCGCGATCGTGCTCGGCGGGATCTTCGGCCTGGGCACCGCCCTCAGCACCACCGTCACCATCCCCGCCGCCTCCTTCGTCGGCGCGCTGATCTCCCTCGTCCTGGTCTACGCCCTGGCCAGAGGCGGCGGCGGAGGCTTCGCCACCGGGCGCCTGATCCTCGCCGGGGTGGCCGTCTCGTACATCCTCACCGCCCTCACCAGCCTCATCCTCGTCACCGCCGACAGCGCCGACCACCTCAAGGAAGTCCTGTACTGGACGCTCGGCGGCCTCGGCAGCGCCCGCTGGGACATGCTCGCCCTGCCCTGCGCCGTCCTGGCCGTGGGCACCGCGCTCCTGGTGGCGCTGGCCCGACCGCTGGACCTGCTGCTCGTCGGCGAGGAGGGCGCCACCGTCCTCGGCCTGGACACGGCCCGCTTCCGCGCCGCGGTCTTCGTCCTCGCCTCGCTCCTGACCGGCGTCCTCGTCGCGTACAGCGGCGCCATCGGCTTCGTCGGCCTGATGGTGCCGCACGCCGCCCGCATGCTGGTCGGCGCCGCCCATCGCGCGCTGCTCCCGGTGGTGGCGCTGATGGGCGCCGTCTTCCTGGTCGCCGCCGACCTCGCCGCGCGCACGGTCGCCGCGCCGCAGGACATCCCCGTCGGCGTCCTCACCGCCCTGACCGGCGGCCCGTTCTTCCTGTGGCTGCTGCACAGGAGCCGCACGCACGAAGGGGCGCCCGCGTGAAGCTGCGCACCGAGAACCTCGGCTACACCACCCCCGGCGGCGCCCGCCTGCTCGACGGCGTCTCACTGACCGTCGCCGACGGCGAGACGGTGGGCATCGTCGGGCCCAACGGCAGCGGCAAGACGACCCTGCTGCGCTGCGTCTACGGCGCGCTCACCCCCACCGGGGGCCGCGTCCTGCTCGACGGGGACGACCTGACGGCGCTCGGCGCCAAGGCCCGCTCGCGGCGCGTCGCCACCGTGCCGCAGGACGGTCAGGCCGGCTTCGACCTCACCGTGCGCCAGGTCGTCGCCATGGGCCGCTCCCCGCACAAACGCTTCTGGGAGGGCGACACCGCGCGCGACGAGGAACTGGTGGAGGCCGCCCTGACGCGCGTGGGCGCCGGGCGCCTCGCCGACCGCTCCTTCACCGCGCTCTCCGGCGGCGAACGCCAACGCGCCCTGGTGGCACGGGCGTTGGTGCAGCAGCCCACGGTCCTCGTCCTCGACGAGCCGACCAACCACCTCGACATCCGCTACCAGCTGGAGATCCTCTCCCTGATCGGCGGCCTCGGCACGACCAATCTCCTCGCCCTGCACGACCTCAATCTCGCGGCGTACTACTGCGACCGCCTGCACGTCCTGCGGGACGGCGAGCTGATCGCCTCCGGCGCCCCCAAGGAAATCCTGACCAGCGACCTGCTCGCCGAGGTGTACGGCGTGACGGCGGAGGTCGCCGTGCACCCGGCGACCGGGGCACCGACGGTCACCTACCTCCCCGCATCCAGGTGATGGACGGAAACCATCCGCCATGTGAGATCACATTCCAGGGCCCGGACCGGGAATCGATACGATGAGCGCATGGTTTCCCACGACGTGAGCGACAAGATGCCGGGCATGCTGCTCGTGGCGCGTCTGCACGTCGACCTGTGCAGGCTCAACAGCGCCATCTGTTCGCGCTGACCCCTGCCGCCGTACGGCCAGCACAGGGCCGCGGCGCCTCAACCGCGTACGACCGCGCACACCGGTGCACGACCACGACCGGACCGCCGCGCGCCCCCTCACCTGAACACTCCCGACAGGAGCCCTCAGCCATGGCCATCGAGGTCCGCATCCCCACCATCCTCCGCAGCTACACCGACGGCGAGAAGGCCGTCCAGGGCAGCGGCGACACCCTCGCCGAGCTCTTCACCGACCTCGACTCGCGGCACGCGGGCATCGCCGAGCGCATCGTCGACGGCGGCAAGCTGCGCCGCTTCGTGAACGTGTACCTCAACGACGAGGACGTCCGCTTCCTCGACGGCATCTCCACCAAGCTCACCGACGGCGACCACGTCACGATCCTGCCGGCCGTCGCCGGCGGCATGGTTTAGGCCCGTCCCGGATGCCTCGCTACGACTCCCCGCTCGCCGCCGTCGGCAACACGCCGCTCGTACGCCTGCCGCGCCTGTCCCCCTCCGAGGAGGTCCGCATCTGGGCCAAGCTGGAGGACCGCAACCCGACCGGCTCCGTCAAGGACCGGCCGGCGCTGCACATGGTCGAACAGGCCGAGAAGGACGGCCGGTTGACGCCCGGCTGTACCATCCTGGAGCCGACCTCCGGCAACACCGGCATCTCCCTCGCCATGGCGGCCAAGCTCAAGGGCTACCGCATCGTGTGCGTCATGCCGGAGAACACCTCCCAGGAGCGGCGCGACCTGCTCGCCATGTGGGGCGCCGAGATCATTTCCTCCCCGGCGGCCGGCGGCTCCAACACCGCCGTCCGCGTCGCCAAGGAACTGGCCGCCGAACACCCGGACTGGGTGATGCTCTACCAGTACGGCAACCCCGACAACGCGGGCGCCCACTACGCCACGACCGGCCCCGAGATCCTCACGGACCTCCCCTCCGTCACCCACTTCGTGGCGGGCCTCGGCACCACCGGCACCCTCATGGGCGTCGGCCGCTACCTGCGCGAGCACAAGCCCGACATCAAGATCATCGCCGCCGAGCCGCGCTACGACGACCTCGTCTACGGCCTGCGCAACCTCGACGAGGGCTTCGTCCCCGAGCTGTACGACGCCTCCGTCCTGACCAGCCGCTTCTCCGTCGGCTCCGCCGACGCGGTGACCCGCACGCGCGAACTGCTCCAGCAGGAGGGCATCTTCGCGGGCGTCTCCACCGGCGCCGCGCTGCACGCCGCCATAGGGGTCGGCAAGAAGGCCGTCAAGGCGGGGGAGCCCGCCGACATCGTCTTCGTCGTCGCCGACGGCGGCTGGAAGTACCTGTCGACCGGCGTCTACACCGCCGAGACGACCGAGGAAGCCATCGAGACGCTCCAGGGACAGCTCTGGGCCTGACCACCGCGCGAACCGGCCCGAGCAGCGTCATGCCGGAGGCCCCACGGGCGGGCTCCGGCCTGTCGGGGGCCGCGCCGCCTGGCTCAGGCATCCGGGGGGCGGCTGCGCGGTCGGGATCAGGCCTGCGGCGCCTGGCTCAGGCACCCCGGGGGGTCCGGCTGCACGGTCGGGCTCAGGCTTGTTGGGGGCTTGCGGTGCCGGGTTCAGGTATTCGGGGGGTCCGGCTGCATGGTCGGGCTTGGGTCTGTTGGGGGCTTGTAGCGTCGGGTTCAGTATTCGAGGGGTCGGCTGCGCGGTCGGGCTCAGGTCTGTCGGGGGCCTGTGGCGCCGGGTTCGGGTAGTCGGGGGGCCGGCTGCGCGGTCGGGATCAGGCCTGCGGCGCCTGGCTCAGGCACCCCGGGGGGCGGCTGCGCGGTCGGGATCAGGTCCGCCCCGCCGGGAGCCGCGCCGCCTGGCTCAGGCCTGTCGGGAGCCGCGCCGCCTGGCTCCGGCATCTGGGGGCCCGGCCGCGCGGCCTGGCTCAGGCATCCGGAGGGGCGGCCGCACGGCCAGGCTCCGGGATGCCGGGGGCCGCGGCGCCGGGCTCAGCGAGCCAAGTACTTCACCTGATCCCACAGCACCGGATCCACCACCCCGGCCCGGCGCCGGAACTCCCACACCGGTACGTCCCTCAGCTCATCGGTCTCCAGGAAACTGGGCCGGCCATGCGCGTCGCCCACCGCGCCCGGCGGCAGCGGGATCACACCCGCCCGCTCCTCGTGGAACTTGCTGGTGATCTTCGCGACGCGCGCCCGCTCCCCGCGCACCGTCAGCACCAGGCACTACTGGTCCATCCCGCCGGGCCCGTCCTCGTAGGGCACCCGTGCCCACCAGATCTTCGCGGGCCGCAGTCCGGGAAGCCGCCCCCTCGCCCCTG